>DAORHS010000465.1:0-4419 GCA_035438165.1 Prosthecobacter sp. | reverse complement strand
TTGCTTGGATCCTCCCCGGGGTACAGCTCTTTTTAAAGTTAATAACAGGCTCTAGTCGCGTTGTACGGTGGACACATAACTTCTGGCGTAGGTGGGTATTCACACCGCCCTCGTCACGCGCTTCCAGAAGAAATCCAGCTCACGCGCCAGCACGCTCATCACCTGCGCGGGCGTGGCCTGCAGGGAGCCGCTCTCGGATTCCTTGATGATGCGCTGCATGGCGTAAAGCGCGGCCACACCCGGAGTGTCGAGATGAATCGCATCCACATGAGGCTTCAGTTCTTCCGGGAAGGCGGTGCTGTGCTGGAGGATGGCCCAGCTCTGCTGCTCGCGGTCGGTTTTGAAGGTGGTGATCTTGAGCTTCGAAGCCGCGCCGCCGTTGGACTGGGATTCCAGATTCAACTCGGCCAGACGACCGGCGGCAAAACCGGCCAGCGTGCGCCAGTAGGACCCGTCGGCGAAATTCGCGAGGCCAAAGATGATCTCCAGCCCTTGGAGAGCCCAGCACATCGCGTAACGGCCGGTCATGCCGGGCAGTTCGTGCTCGCTGAAGCGCACCAGCGGGAAGCGCTTGCCGGCGAGACGGATGAGGTCCGCCAGTTTCGTGTAATCCAACGGCAACGAAACGGCCTCGGCGGCCATTTGCAGGCGCAGCGCCTCGTAGCGGCCCAGCAACGCATCACGCTCCGCATGTTCCGGAGCAGGAGGCGCCGCAACCACGGATGAAGGTGCAGGCAGAGCGGAACCTGCCGCCATTCCTGGAGCCACACTGGAGGCCATCACCCCCGCGAGCCGTTGGGCGACGACATGTGTGCCGCTTTCCTCCGTGCCGGGCACCGGAGCGCCCGGCTGGCGCAGTTTGCCGAGCATCTCGCGCAGGTTTTCAAACGCACCCGCCGAACTCGGTGAAAACTGAGTCTGCACCTGAGGCTCCGAAGGAACCAATGCTTCATCAGGCTCCACCGCACTCGGAGGTGGAAGATGGTTTCCATTGATGACAGGAGCGGGAGCCATCATGAGCGGAGCTTCGTCCTGCTGCGGCAAAGCGGGCGTCGGCTCGGCCAGACCTTCGGCCATGAGCTTCATCTGCGCCATGGTGCTCGAATCGAAGATCGACACCTCTCCCGGTTTCGGAGCGTCATCTTCCGGCACCACATCCGTCATCAACGGCAGGACGCCCGGATCCTCCGGCGCCATCTCCTCAGGTGAGATCGAGGCAACCGCAGGCGGCGATGCCAGCGTCTGCTGGAAAAAGTCCCACTGCTTCGCGACATGCCGCAGAAAGGTGCGCGCCGACACCGAACCCAGCGGCCGTCCGAGGAAGTAACGCTTCACATCCACGAAGGAGGTGAACTCGCGAACGTCCTCCGCCGAAACACCGGCCTGCTGCAACCGCATGCGCAGCAGGGTGGCCGCCTCGTTTTCGCCAATACCACGCAGCAGCATCTGTGAAGCAGTCAGGCGGTCTTCCATCGCACTCGGCAGATGATGGCCAAACGTCGCCTGCCACACGTCCTGGTTCAAACTCAGCACCACATGCACGCCGTCCATCTCGGACATGTCGAGCAGCAGCGAGGCGATGCGCAGACCGGCTTCCGGATTGCGATAGTAGGCGTCGAGATGATCCACCAGCAGCACCACGGGCCGCCACAGGCCGAGCAGTCGCAGCCACGTCACCGGTCCTTCATTCGATTCATCCGCCGCCAGCGTGCGCAGCACGGCCATCTTGGACATGCCGCCGTCGAGCGCATGATTGAGCATCGCATCCACCCAGGATTCGAGCGCTGCAGGAATCGCCGGCACGCGTTTCATCGCCTGCTCGACCATTGGTTTGCGCAGTTGCCCTTCAAAACGCCGCACCCATTCACCGATGAGGCGCGCGCTTCCGTTCGCATCGAAGACCTCCACCGGATCACCGCTCAGCACACGCAGCGCCTGTTCCGAGTTCGCACAAGGCAGCGTGCCGTTTTCGATCAAACGTCGTACCAGCGCCGCACAGACACCCGCACAGGCCTCGCGCAGCTTCGTCCAGCCCTCGCGCGTTGTTTCCGCACGCGCCATGGATTCGAGTCCACGCACCGCCACGGCTGAAATGCCGATCTCATCCTCGAGCCGGAACGCCAGCGGCACCAGCACCACCTGACCACCCGCCGCTGCCGCGAGCCGACCCAGCAGATGCGTCTTGCCATACCCCGCACGCGGCGCCGTGAGCAGCAGCAAGGGCTGCCCTCCGGCACGCCCCACACTGCTTTGACGCTCATCGATCGTCGTCGTCAACTGCCCCAGAATGTCCGCATTCATGCCCGGCACGGAGCGATTCTCCTCCACGCCAAACGGCCCGGTGCAGACATCGTCGGCAAACGGATTCACCCCCTCCGCCTGCGGCAGGACCGAAGGCTGGTTCAAGACGGGTGGCACGGGTGTTGGCGATGTTGATTCTGGACTTTCCACAATGAATCCGGTTTCGGGGTTCTGATTCAGATCAGATTCAATGATATTTATGCCAAATCATACTCCGCAGAAAGTAAGTTTTTTGGTTTTGATGCTATTCTCTGAAACGAGAACCACGACAAGAAGAACACTGGGCGTCTCCTCACCTTCTCCAAAACCGTGAAGGCTGGCCTGTGTTTGAGGTCACCTTATCGAAACAGCTCCATAAAACCGGCCTGGTTGTCGGCGGCAAAGGCTCGGATGGATGTCAGGTTCGTGCGCAGAATTGTTTCGATGACTGAGCTTGGCTGGTTGCCGCAGCGCAGCCAGATGATTTTGGGCGGATGCCCGTGCAGGAGACTCATGTTCACGAAATCCACATCCTGGGTCACGATGACCAGGCCGTGCGTCTTGGCGTACTGCCATAGCCGTGCGTCATCCGACTGATCCATGCCGATGAGCCGGGCTTGAACCGAACCAGGAAACGCATCCGCCAGCCGGGAGCAAAGCTTGTGGCTGAGGTTCTGATCCAGCAAAAGCCTCATGCCGCCATCGCCGCAAATGACCCGCTTTCCTTGTCAGCAGCGAATGCCAGACACGCACGAATGTCCTCGTCCGTGATTTCGGGGAAATCTGCTTGGATCTCAGCCGTGGTCATGCCGGACGCCAGCCAGCCGAGCACATCACCCACACTGATCCGCATGCCACGAATGCAGGGTTTGCCTCCGCGTTTCCCCGGTTCGATGGTAATGATCTTGGTGTAATCCATGCTGAAACGCTATCACACCCGGTCGAAACATCCTAGCCTTCATTTTTGATCCCGAAAAGAAGCTCTCCAAGGCCGCGTTAAGCCTGCACCCTCATGAACCTCGCCCTCCGTCCCGCCACGCACGAAGCCCTCGAACGCTTTCGTCAGCGCCGTCAGCACCTCCTCCAGACACGTGCGCTTCTCTGTGGCATCGCGATCGCACTCACCGCCTTCACCCTCATCGCCGTGCTCGACCGCGTGCGGTTCATGCCGGATGTGATTCGCCCGTGGGTCTCGCTCTTGGTTTATGGAGGTACCATCTTTGCCGCATGGAAAGTCGCCTGGCGATTCATCGCCCAGGCCAGTGGCAAAGAAGGCACGGCCAAACTTATCGAAGCCGCCGAGCCGGCCCTGCGTGAGCGCATCCTTGCCGCCGTCGAACTCGCTGATCCAAACAACGGCGCGAACGTGAAGGACTCTGTCGAGTTCCGTGAAAAGCTGCAGGACGATGTGGCCACGTCTGTCGAGGGCATCGACTGGAGCACCCGGCTGCCTGCCCGCACGCTCAAGCCGTGGTTTCTGGCGGCGGGTGGAGCGATTCTCCTCGTTCTGATCCTCTGCCTTGTCCCCAGCCTCTATCTCAGCGGCTTCCTCGCACGCGCCGCCCTGCCCTTCGCGAATCTCGAACGTCCCGCCTCCGTCAGGATTCGCATCCTGGAACCGCTGCAGGCGCAGACGCTTGCCCCCATCGGCTCGGAGATCCCTCTCATCATCGAAACAGAAGGCGCACGTCCGGAGATCGCCACGCTTGAGTTTCAAACCGACGGTTCCAAACCACGCCGCACCGAACTCTCCAGCGTCGGCACCACCCGCTTTGAAGGCGTCGTGCCCGTGGGTCAGAGCGACGTGCGTTATCGCATTCACGCCGCTGACGCCATCACGCCGTGGCGCACGCTCAGCGCCCGTGCGCGGCCGCGCATCGTCGAGTTCACCAAGACCATCGTGCCACCGGCCTACTCCGGCTGGAAGGAATCCCAGATCAGCGAAGATCAGGGAGACCTCGAAGCGCTCGACGGCTCCACGGTCAAACTCACGCTCAAAACCAATCAACCCGTCGCGCAGAGCGATTTCGTTTTGAATCCGGACCTGCCGGAGAAAAAGACCGTCACGTCCAGCACCACGCCCGAAGGATTGCTCATCACCGAGCTTGCCATCAAGGCCGAGCACGGCTCGTGGCAGGT
>DAORHS010000464.1:0-4421 GCA_035438165.1 Prosthecobacter sp. | reverse complement strand
GAAAGAGAAGGGAAAAGGAGAGAAGGAGAGAAGGGAAGGAGGGAGGAAGAGAAGGGAAAGGAGGGGGTGAAGGAGAGAGGAAAGGATACCGTCGCCGCCAGTTTCGTGAAATACTCGCGGGCGATGCCGCCGACCGAGCGCGGGTCACCAATGTCCACCGCGCTCAAGCCGCCGCTGGTCATACCACCGAGATGCCGCCCCGATTCCGCGATCACCACAGACTTGCCCATCCGCGCCACCTGCACCGCCGCCGCCACACCGCCCGACGTGCCGCCATAGACGCAAATGTCTGATTCGATGACCGCCGCAGCGGCAAAGGACGACAACAGGACAAAGGCGAATGGAAAGGGCTTCATGGTAGATTCGATTGGCAATCGAATGGTCAGGTGCGTCGGATTCGATTGCCAATCGAATCTACGGCCTGCGGTCACCCGCCTTGCTGGTCAAGAAGCCTGACCAGCCGCCAGATCGACGAACACCACGGAAACCGGCTCACCCGTCTTGAGCGTCACTTCGAGACTGTTCTTGCCCTCACGTAGAAGTTTCGCGGGGATCGTCCAGGCGCGCAGCTCTTCGGGCGTGGCGACCATGGACGGATACGACACGGCGAAGGGTTCGGAAACGTCGGGCGTGGCTGCAGTGGCCTCGCCATTGAACGTGGCGGTCCATTCATCGGCATCGAGTGCTTTGTCGATTTGGATGCGAACGCGCGCATCGCTCTTCCAACCACCTGCGGGCGCCGCGAGGTCGAAGTTAAACTTCGCCGGCTTGCCGATCTCGATCTTGCGCGGCACCGGCAGCGGTTTCGCGCCGGGTGAACGCCAGCCATAGGCGATGAACCAGTGCTGCGGCTCCTTCGCGAGCATCCGCGGATCATTCAGCGCTTTGAGCGCGTCAAACGGCGGCTCGCCGAAGACACCGCGTCCATCGCCCTGACCGTGCTGGCGGTAGTAGGCGAAATTGAACAGGCTGATGCCGTCCGCACCGCGTGCATAGGCGAGATGCGCCGAGGTGTGCAGGTGCTCGCGGGTGGCACGACGAAACGGAAACACATCGTAGCCGGCCGTGACTTTGTCGCCTTTCCAGATCGTGTGGCACAGCTCGAAGTAGAGCGCCGCACCCTCGGTTTGTTTTCGGATCGCGGCCAGATCGTGCTGCTGCGTGGTGAAGTAGTGCGCGGAGGCGTTCACCATGTCGAGACCGGCGGCAACGAGGGCTTTCAAGTCGAGGCCGAGTTCGTCCAACGCGGACAAATAACACGGCACACGGGCGCAGAGCCATTTTTTGGGTCCGAGGAGCTTTCGCACATCATGAACGAAGTTCGTCATGATGGCGCGGCGTTGCTCCAGCGGCGTTTTGTCGCGGAAGTAGCTGTAGAAGCGCAGGAAATCGAGTTCCAGGCCGTCGAGATCGTAGTTCTCGCACAGCTCGCGGACGAGCGCGAGCTTCTGCGCCCGAACCTCCGGCACCGCAAAGTTCTGCACGAGGTCGGCACCGCGCAGCGAGCCTGGTTTGATGCGGTGCTCGGGATGTTCGGCATACCAGCGAGTGACGCTCATGCCAATGCTGCTGCCCGGTTTGTCGCCGGGCTTGGGATCGACGAACTCCTTGTGATGCGCGTCGTTCATGCGCAGCGAGATGAATGCCGTCTGCCCCTTCGCACGGCAGCGGTCGATGAAGTGCTGCACGATGTCGCCTCCGTTGAGCACGAACTGGCTGAACGAGTCCGGTTTTTGGCCGTAACGCTGCTTGATCCACGCAAAGTGCTCTTTCAGATCGATCACCTTGCTCGGCCACAGCGGCACCACGCCGAGTCCTGGCTGCAAAAAGTGCGCGTCCACCATGCCCGCGACTTCATCAATCGACGCATCGAGCATCTCGGGCCGAAACGGCTCTCTCGCGGCGTGAAACGGGCTGATGCATGAGGTGATGTTCGTGAGATCGTTGCTGTAGATCACCCGAAACGGCGCTTTGCGCGGTGCCCCAGCCGCGACCAACGGCGCGGCGGCGAGGGTGTGAATAAAATGGCGGCGCTTCATGAAATCGGCGGGTCATGCAACGCCTCATTTCGCCCGGCTTTGCAGGAACTCGCGCTCGGCCTCGCATGGCGCGAGATCGGCGGCGCGTTGGTAGGCGGCGCGGGCTTCGGCGGCGTGGCCGAGTTTGGCGATGAAACTGGCGCGGATGGCGTGGTAAAGGTGCTGCGCTTCGAGCGAGTGGCGGTTCGGGATGCTTTCGAGGGCTTCCAAGGCCTCTCGCGGACCTCGAACGCGGGCGAGAGCCACGCTGCGGTTCATGGCGACGATGGGCGTGGGCTTCAGGAGCAGGAGCTGGTCGTAGAGACCGAGGATGCGTGTCCAGTCAGTGCCGGCTTCGTCAGGCGCGAGGCAATGGCAGGCGGCGATGCCAGCTTCGAGATGGTAAGGGCTGATCGTTTCGCCCGTGGAGGCCGCGCCGAGGGCGAGGATGCCTTCCTCAATGAGTCGCGCATCCCACTGGCGGCGATCCTGATGATGCAGACGCACGATTTCGCCCGTCGGATTGACGCGGGCAGGTAAACGAGCGGCATTGAGGCACATGAGCGCGAGCAGGGCCTTCGTGGCCGGACGCGAGGTCATCGAATGCGCGGCGAGCAGGCGCGTGAGACGGATGGCCTCATGGCAAAGCTCCTCGCGGATCAGTCGGTCGCCGGAGGAGGCTTTGTAGCCTTCGTTGAAGAGCAAATAGAGCGCGGCGAGCACGCCATCGAGCCGCTGGGGCAGCTCGATGGCATCGGGAACGGCAAAAGGCAGCCGCAGATCGCGGATGAGCTGTCGGGCACGCACGAGACGCTTGGCGATGGCGGCCTCGCTGGTGAGAAAAGCAGCGCCGATCTCGGCGGGGCTCAATCCACACACGGTGCGGAGGGCGAGTGCGAGCTGGGCCTCGATGGAGAGCTGCGGATGAAAGCACACGAAAAGCATGCGCAGCGTGTCATCGCTCAAAAGTTGATCATCGGGAGGCTCGTCGCGGGTGAGCCAGCGTTCCTGCTCGGCGGTGATTTGGGCTTCTTTGCGCTGCCAGGTCTGTTCGCGGCGCAAAGCATCCAGCGCGAGGTTTTTCGCCGCCTGCGTGAGCCATGCTGCCGGATTGTCCGGGATGCCTCGATAGGGCCACGTTTGCAATGCTCGCACGAGCGCCTCTTGAACGACATCCTCGGCGAGTTGCAGCCGGTGCGTGCCGAGATGCGCGGCGAGGGATGCCACCAAGCGAGCACCCTCGCGGCGGAACAGATCATCCGCGACGCTGCTGGCTGTGCTCATGGCTTAGCTCATCGAATGCAGGCCGATCATGTTGCCCTCGGTGTCGAGGATCAGGGCGATGAAGCCATAGGGAGCGATGGAGAACTTTTCACGGAAAACCTGCCCGCCTGCCGCAGCGACGCGAGAAGCCTCCACGCCGCAGTCCTCGCAGGAAAAGTAGATCAACGTGCCGCCTGCTCCGGGCTTGAAGCCATCCATGCGGCAAAGCGTGCCACCGCTGCCTGGGGCCTGGTTTTCGATATCAGAGGGGAACATCAGCATCTCGAAGCCGCCCTCCATGCCATCCGGCACGGGCAGCGGCTGCATCTGGATGTTGAGCACGGTTTCGTAGAAGCTTTTGGCGCGAGCCATGTCCGAGACATAGATCTCGAACCAGCCGACGGGATTGCGTTTGGGTGTCATGGGGCGTGGTGGGTGCGGGTTGTTAAAGTTGAGCCGCTTTCACATCCGCCATCGGGCGGCAGAGATCGGCGATGGGGCGCACTTCGATCTGGGCGCCGTGAGCGAGGATGGGGCAGGCTTGGGCCAGTTTCACGGCTTCATCGGTGGAGGCCACGGCGAGCAGGAAATAGCCAGCGATGGCTTCCTTCGACTCGGCAAAGACGCCGTCGGTGACGAGTGTTTGCGCTCCGGTGACGAGTTTGCCTTCCTCCATCAGCGGCTGCGCACCGCGGAGGATGCCCTGGCTTTGCAGGGCCTCCACCCAGCCGTAAAAATCGGTCATGATGCGCTGGAGCTCGGCGGGAGAGAGGCCGCTGTTCCAATGCGTGCCGCGAATGAGGAGCAGGTGCTCGCCAGTGGTTTGTTGTGGGTTGGGATTCATGCTTCGGGTGTTTCGTTCGTGTGGCGAAAGGCGGAGCCGCGTTCCGATTCCAACGGTCGGATTTCGAAGTTCAAGCCATGCGGCAGCACGGGATTTTCCGACGCGATGGCCGCCGCGTCGGCGAGACTCTCCGCGACGATGATCCAGTAGCCGCCGATGACTTCCTTACTCTCGGCGAAGGGGCCATCAGTGCGAATGCCATCGCGGGTCACGAGCGCCGCGTCCATCGTGAGACGCGAGCCGGGCTTGCAGCTGCCTTTGGCGAGATTCCCCTCATACCAGGCGTAAAACTTGTC
>DAORHS010000463.1:0-4422 GCA_035438165.1 Prosthecobacter sp. | reverse complement strand
GTCCTTCTCGCCGTGGCAGCGGAAGCACTGCTCGCGCAGGATCGGCAGCACCTCGCCGTGGAAGGTTTTCGCCGCTGCCGAGGTCGTCGCGCTCGTCGCGAGTGCCTTCTCGATCTTGGCGTCGATGAAGGCATCCACCGGATGGCCCTGGCGCGGTGGAGGAGGCGCTGGATGCTGCTTGACCCAGGTCTTGGCAATGGCGTGTCGCTTCTGCCAGAACGAGTCGCGTGACTTCGCGGCTTCGCGTCGATTGGTATCGTCAAGAAAAGCCAGCGAGGCTTCGATTTCAGCGAGCGCAGGATCAATCTGCTCATCGGTCAAAGGAAGCTCCGGCTTGCCAGAGGCACGCAAGACGGAGAACGCATCGCGTTTTGCTGATTCGATGGCGACACAAACTTCGCCCGTGTCTGTGCGCATGTTTTTGCCTCCGACGATCAACTCCAGCACCACTCGCGAAGAGGTCTTTTGCCCCGGAGTCGTCACCGTGCCGAAGACCTCCTGCTGCTTGTAGCCCTTCACCCGCACACCGGGATGCGGTGGCTCGGCCAACGGCGTGAGCGGATCAAAACCATTCTCGCCATTGCCGACGGCGGGTTGGGTCTCAGCGATCAACTTGCCATCAATCCACAAGCGAGCGAGTCCACGAGTCCGCAGCAGCAGGCGGTGAGATCCTGACGGCAGCTTCACATCAGCCGCCATGCGCAGCAGCAAAGGGGCCGCCCATGCCGAGCGGATGCCCCAGTCATCGTATCGCAGCGGCATGCGCGGCAGCAAAAAGGCGTCGCCCGACCATCGCAGCATCTCCTTGGGCATCTCCAGCGAGTTCGGCCAGCGGTGGGAGGCGCTGTGGCCTTCGTTGAACTGCACCAGCACCTTGCCCTCTTCGATTTTTCCCATCTCCGGCATCTTCGCGACCTCGGGCAGCACCACCTGTGGACCATCTTTACGCCGGCAATGTTTCGCGATTTCCGCATCGTTCAGCGCACGGCGATGAATCGCCACGCTGTCGAGAAAACCCGTCAGACTGTTGCCAGCGCTGCCGCCCAGCGATGAGCCGATCCAGACATCGTCATCATCCACCACGGGAGCCTTCGTGGTCGGCCCGTCCACGCTCCAGTCACCGTCGGTGGCCACCCCATCGATCCATCCGCGCATCGTCTCCGGTTTGCCAAACTCATAAGCCACCGCCACATGATGCCAGCCCGTCTTGATCTGAAAAGACGCCGTCGAGTTCCACAGATGCCAGGTGTTTCCTCCACCGGGCGCTGGAGCACTGGCAAAGAGGAAACTCAGATGCGCCAGTCCCTCGCTGCCACCGATGACACGCAGCGACCAGTTTTGATTGTTGCGGGCGAAATGCGGCGAGTTCGTGCGGCCCTTGCCAATCAAATACACCGGCTGCCCAGGGCCGATCTTGTCCACCTTCACCCACGCCTCCAGCGTGATGGCATCGCCATTCGTGAAATCGAACGGACTCTGCGCCCCTGAGTCCTTGATCCCATATCGCGAGCCTTTGCCCTGCAACTGAATCGCCGTGTTGTTCGCCTCAAAGTCCGGAAACTCCGGTGGACGCGGCCCGGCCTGGTCGCGCACCACGTTGCCAACAGCAATCAATGGAGCCGATTCTTCCTGACCAAAATCCAGTTGCAGCACCGGTTTGGAATCATCGGTATGAAGTCCAAAACCCAGGACATGGAAGAGGGCAGACAGCGCAAGTGTGGTTCTCAAGGTCATACGGATTGAGCGCGGAGAGGTTGGACGACATTGCGATAGCTTTCGCGCAGGAGCGTGATGTCCGTCTCGATGGCGAGGTGAGTGAAACCGAGCGCTTGCAGCTCGGCAAAGTCATCGGTTTGGCGACAAAACATCCCGCAAGCTTTGCCAGACTGTTTGGCAGCCGCAGCGACCTCCTTCAGGCAAGTGGCGAAGTCGAGATGCGTGCGTTCGGGGTAGGATTGAAGCTGGAGTTTCAAATCCATCTGCCCAATGAAAAGCACATCCACCCCATCCACCGCAGCGATGGCGCGTGCGTTTTCCACGCCTTCAATGGTCTCGATCTGGGCGTAGAAAACAGGAGTCGGCATCTCGCGATGCAGTCCATATTGAAAGCCCCGCACCATCCCTGCCAGACCACGATCACCACGCGGCGGATAGCGCATGGCACGCACGCAAGCATCGGCTTTTTCCGCTGAGGAAACCATCGGCACCATGATGCCAGCTGCGCCCCAGTCCAGCGAACGCGCGATGAGGTCGGGATGCGGCGCACCGACACGCACGATGGCAGCGGCATGGCGAATGACCTGAATCTGCGGCAGCACCATCGCCTCAGTGCCGCAGCCGTGCTCAAGATCGATCAGCAGCCAGTCAAAGCCGCTCGCATCGGCAAGCTCGGCAACGATGGGAGAGCCTGTCTGGAGCCAGGAGCCGAGCTGAAGTTCAGGTTTGCGGAGGGGTGTGGTCATAGTGGGTGTCAGAGGAATCTAAATCGGTTCAAGGTGTTCGTGAGTGAGGCGCGGTCAGGCTCCCAGCAGCTTCGTAAACGGATGTCCTTCGTTTTGGTCGATCCGCTCTGGCCGGCCCATGTGAGGGTAGATGAGCCGGGTGTGATCAATGCCC
The DNA here is from genome assembly GCA_035438165.1 of Prosthecobacter sp. GTDB lineage: Bacteria > Verrucomicrobiota > Verrucomicrobiia > Verrucomicrobiales > Verrucomicrobiaceae > Prosthecobacter. Next base: position 1,806 of record DAORHS010000463.1, on the reverse strand, counting down.
AGCAGATGCAGGATCGTCGCGTGGATGTCGTGGACGTGAAGGCGGTCTTCCACGGCATAGAGACCGAGTTCGTCCGTGGCGCCATGGGTGCGGCCGCCTTGCACGCCACCGCCGGCCATCCACATGGTGAAGCCCGTGGGATTGTGATCGCGACCATCGCCTTTTTCACTCATGGGCGTGCGGCCAAACTCGCCGCCCCAGATGACAAGCGTCTCCTCCAGCAGGCCGCGTGCCTTGAGATCCGTCAGCAGTCCGGCGATGGGTTTGTCAACGGAGCGGCAGAGCCGCGAGTGTTTGGCCTCGATCCCGTCGTGGCTGTCCCACTTGCTGCCAGCACCGCTGTAAAGCTGAACAAAGCGCACGCCATTTTCGACGAGACGGCGGGCGAGAAGACAGTTGCGGCCAAAGGTGGCGGTGGCCTCGTCGTCCATGCCATACAGTTTTTTCGTGGTCTCGGTTTCCCTGCTCAAATCAACCGCGCCGGGTGCTTCGGCCTGCATCTGGTAGGCGAGTTCAAAGCCCCGGATGCGCGCCTCCAGTTCGGTGTTGCTGGCACGGCTGGCATTGAAGTCGCGATCAAGCGCACCTAGCAGATCGAGCTTTTCGCGCTGCTCGCGGCGATCCACGCCTTTGGGGTTGTCCAGGTATTTGATCGGCGTGCCGTCGGAGTGAAATTCGACTCCCTGATACACGGCTGGCATGAAGCCATTGCCCCAGTTGCGCACACCGTTCACGACCGTGGCCTCGCTGTCTTTGATGACGACAAACGCGGGCAGGTTTTTGTTCTCCGTGCCGAGTCCGTAAGAGGCCCATGCGCCGAGCGACGGGCGGCCGCCAAAGAGGGAGCCGGTGTTCATCGAGCACACACCGCCCGCGTGGTTGATGCCGCTGGAGGCGCACGAATGGATCACGGCGAGGTCATCGGCATGGCGGGAGACATGGGTGAACCAGTCGGATATCCACAAGCCTCCCTGGCCGTGTTGCTTCCAGGTGCGTTTGCATTCGAGCAGCGGCGACTTTGCCTCTCCCGCCGCCGTGAGCGGAGTCTTGAAACTCGCGGGCAGTGATTGCCCGGCCAGCCTGTTCAGCAGCGGCTTGTGATCGAAGGTGTCGAGGTGGCTGGGGCCGCCTTCCATGAAGAGGAAGATGACGCTCTTCGCCCTGGCGGCGCGTTGTGGCAGACGCAGCGGCGCGGCCCGGGCCTGGTCGCCCATGAGCGCCGCAAGCGCGACGGCACCAAAGCCGCAACCGGCAGTTTGCAGAAAGTCTCGGCGCGAGGTGGGGAGATCGTAGCGATGGCAGTGCATGGCCTTGGGAGAACGGGGTGATTGGACGACTTTAATGAAGGTAGAAGAACTGGTTCGTAGTCAGCAGCATCTGGCAAAGGCCGGTCATAGCCTTGAGCAATGGATCATCCTCCTGCGCGGCCTGGGAGTCCGCCCCGCTCCAGGTGAACTGCGAGTGCGGCGGATCAGCGGCACGCCAGATGAAGAGGCCGGCATTCCATTTCTCGGGATCGGTGTTGAGCACGTTGTCATCGGCGGGACCCGCCACGATGCGCAGGGCCTCGATCTGCCCGTCCCATTGACGCGTCGGCGTGCGCTTGCTCAGACCGCCAAGGAAGATCGGTGAAGCGCCCTGGCTGATCTTCGAGAGACGGTCCATCGGCACCACGGCGGACTGCGCAGCGGCACCGGGCGTGTCGAGATCACGCACGGTGAAGGTGACGTGATGTCGGGCGCTGGAAACCTGCACCACGAGGTGATAGCGGCGGCCCACCTCGATGTGGATGTCAGAAGCCACCAC
>DAORHS010000462.1:0-4433 GCA_035438165.1 Prosthecobacter sp. | reverse complement strand
GCAATCACATCGTCATGGGCGCGGAATCGCCGAAGGACAGCCCCTTCCTGCGTCGTCCTGATTTGCTGCGCAGCCTGGTGAGCTACTGGCAGAACCACCCCTCGCTCTCCTACATGTTCAGCGGCCTGTTTGTCGGCCCCACGAGCCAGAGTCCGCGCATTGATGAAGCGCGCAACGATTCGCTCTATGAATTGGAGGTCGCCTTCAAATCCGCCGAGCAAACCGGCCACGTGCCGCCTTGGCTCGTCGATCGCCTGTATCGAAACCTGCTCATCGACGCCACTGGGAACACGCACCGCGCCGAGTTTTGCATCGACAAACTGTATTCGCCCGACAGCAGCACCGGCCGTCTCGGACTGCTCGAAATGCGCGCTTTTGAAATGCCGCCGCACGCGCGCATGAGCCTCGCGCAGGCGCTCATGCTGCGCACGCTCATCGCCCGGTTTTGGAAAGAGCCGTATGAAGCGCCGCTGGTGCGCTGGGGCACCGACATTCATGACCGCTGGATGCTGCCGCACTTCACGTGGGCCGATTTTGAAGACGTGTGCGACGAAACCCGGCAGGCCGGTTACGAGCTGAAGCCGGAGTGGTTTGCCCCGCATCACGAGTTCCGTTTTCCGGTGAGCGGCGACTGGTCGGCGCGCAACGTCCACGTCGAGATCCGCCAGGCGCTCGAACCCTGGCACGTGCTCGGTGAAGAAGGTGCCGCCGGTGGAGCCGTGCGTTTCGTCGATTCCTCGTTGGAACGCATTCAGATCAAAGCGCAGGGCCTCACCGAGGGCCGTTATGCGATCACCTGCAACGGCCGCACCGTGCCGCTGCATCCCACCGGCACGAACGGCGAGTACATCGCCGGCGTGCGCTACCGTGCATGGCAGCCACCGAACTGCCTGCAGCCCACGGTGGGGGTTCATTCACCGCTCACGCTCGATCTCGTCGATCTGTGGAACCAGCGCTCTCTCGGCGGCTGCACCTGCCACGTGGCGCACCCCGGCGGCCGCAGCTATGAAACCTTCCCCGTGAACTCCTATGAGGCCGAAAGCCGCCGCCTCGCCCGCTTCTTCCGCCACGGCCACACGCCCGGGAAGATGAAAGTCGCCCCTGCGGTGCCGAACCCCGAGTTTCCCTTCACGCTGGACTTGCGGCACGGATGAAACTGAAGAAACGGGATGCACAATGCCTGAACGATTCCTACTGTCGTGAACCGCAGCGCTGCCGACCACGCATTGATCTTCCAATCTCAAAGTTCCACCCTCGCTTCTCCCGTTTCACCCCGGGCCGAGCTTCCGCGTGTGGATGCTCCTGAAGCACGGGGGCACTATGACGAGCTGCGCGACGCCGGCGGCAAGGTGCGGCCGCATTACGAGCAGGTCATCTCGGACCTTCAGCGCCGCGACACCTCGGGCGTGAAGCGCCTCTCCGACACCGCCCGCCGTCTGCTGGCGGAGCGCGGTGTCACCTTCAACATCTACGACGCCAAGGGCCTGGACACGCCCTGGCACATGGACCCCGTGCCGTTCGTCATTTCCTCACGCGAGTGGGAGGGCATCGAAAAGGCGCTCATCCAGCGCGCAACGCTGCTGAACGCGATCATCACTGACAGCTACGGTCCGCAGTTGCTGATCCGCAAAGGCGACATGCCGGCGGCGATGGTGCTGGGGCAGCCCGGTTATCTGCGCCCCTGCCATGGCATCAAACTGCCGAACGCCAGGCCGCTGCAGGTCTATGGCGCCGACATCGCCCGCTCGCCCGACGGCCGGTGGTGGGTGATCTCCGACCGCACGCAGATTCCGACGGGCGCCGGCTATGCCTTGGAAAACCGTCTGATCACCTCGCGGCTGCTGCCGGAAGTGTTTCGTGATGCGCGAGTGCGGCGTCTCGCGGTCTTTTTCCGGCAGATGCAGCAGTCTCTCTCCGCGCTGGCTCCACGTCCGGTGGAGGAGCCGCGGGTGGTGCTGCTGACGCCCGGACCTTACAATGAGACGTACTTCGAGCAGGCCTACATCGCCCGCTATCTCGGCTACACGCTGGTGGAGGGGGAAGACCTCACGGTGCGTGATGACCGCGTCTATTTGAAAACGCTCAGCGGCCTGGAGCCGGTGGATGTGATTTTGCGCCGGGTCGATGATGATTTCGCCGACCCGCTCGAGCTGCGGAACGACTCGATGCTCGGAGTCCCCGGCCTCGTGCGTGCGGTGCGCGCCGGCAATGTGGCCCTGGCCAACGCGCTGGGCTCTGGACTGGCCGAAGCACCGGCCATGATGGCCTTCCTGCCCGGACTGTGCCGCAAACTGCTCGGCGAAAACCTGCTCATGCCTTCCGTGGCCACCTGGTGGTGCGGCCAGGAGCGCCCCCGCATTGAAGTGGAAAAAAACCTCGAACGGCTCGTCATCAAGAGCTCCTTCCGGGTGCGCGGGCAGGATGTTTGTTTTGGCGGCCAGCTCTCGGCGGCAGAGCGTGCGGCGCTGATCGAGCGCATGCGTTTTGCGCCCGACCGCTGGGCCGCGCAGGAAAAGATTTCCTTCTCCACCGCACCGACCTGGGAGGACGGACGGCTCGTTCACAAACCCGTCAGCGTCCGGGTCTATCTCGTCGCCACCCAGGACGGCTACATGGTCATGCCGGGCGCGCTGACGCGTGTTGCCGCCTCGCTTGAATCGCCGCTGGTGTCGATGCAGAAGGGCGGCAGCAGCAAGGACACCTGGGTGCTCAGTGAAGGGCCGGTGGAAAATGTCACGCTGCTCTCCACCACGCGCACGTCGGTGGAGCTGCGCCGCACGGGCCACAATCTCGGCAGCCGCGTCGCGAATCATCTGTATTGGCTCGGGCGCTACGCCGAGCGCGCCGAATCGACCGCGCGTCTCCTGCGCTCGACGCTGCTGCGCTGCTCGCCGGAAAGCGGCATGAGCGAGACACCGCTGCTGCTGCCGCTGCTGGAGGCCTTGAAGAGCCTCGGTGTGCTGGAGGATGTGCCGGACGCCGCCGTTCTGGCCTCCCAGCAGGAGCAGCTCGAAGCCCGGCTGCTGGAGGCGGTGTTCGATGCGAATCATCCTGCCAGCATCCGCTCCAGCGTCGAGCACATCCAGCGCATCGGCGTGCTGCTGCGTGACCGCATCTCGGTGGACACCTGGCGCATCATCAGCCAGCTCAGCGACGCCCTGGAGACCTATGACAACACGCCGAGCATCACGCCGATGTCCGACGCGCTGAACGTGCTCACGCGCATCATCCTCGAGCTGGCGTCGTTTCACGGTCTGGCCAAGGAGAACATGACACGCGCCCAGGGCTGGATGTTCCTCGACATCGGGCACCGCCTCGAACGCACCACCTACATCTGCCAGCTTTTGCGTGCCGGCCTGCTCAGTGCCGACGCGGAGAATCCCAGCCTGCTGGAGGCTATTCTCGAAGTCGGTGACAGCACGATCACCTACCGCAACCGCTACAGCCTGCTGCCGCAGCTCGCGGCGGTGTACGACCTGCTCATGCTCGACGAGCAGAATCCGCGCGGGCTGCGCTTTCAGTTCGAACGCATTCGGCAGCAGTTTGAACACCTGCCGCATGAGCAAAGCTCCGCCCTGCTCACGCCGGCGATGCGTGTGTTCCTCGAAAACAGCACGCGGCTTCAGTTGTGTGATCCCACCGAGCTCGCGCGTGTCGAGCCGGGCCAGTGGGCGCAGACGTCGGTGGCGAAACTGCTCACCCAGCTCATCGAGGCGATGCCGCAGCTCAATGATGCGCTCACCGCCGGTTATTTCGCCCATTCCGTCATCCACAGCAGCAGCGAAGCCGCGCCTGCCGAACTCCCCTCCGCGTGATGAACTACCGCATCACCCATCGCACGACGTATGCCTACAGCGCCCAGGTGGCGGTGTCGCACCACGCCGCACGTCTGCGCCCGCGGGACACGGACACGCAGCGCTGCCTGGAGTTTGGCCTGAGCTTCGATCCGGAGCCCGATCTGCTCACGGAACACACCGATTCGTTCGGAAACCGCGTCTCCTGCTTCTCGGTGCAGAAGCTGCACACCCACTTTGAGGTCGTCTCGCGCAGCCATGTCTCGCTCACGGCGGTGCTGCAGCCGGATCCGGCGCAAACACCGGCCTGGGAGGACGTGGCGGCCAAGTTTCGTGATCCGGTACCGGTCGATCTGCTGGATCCCTGCCAGTTCGTCTATGGCAGCCCGCTGCTGGTGCATGAGATGCCGATGAGGAATTTTGCGCTGCCCAGTTTCACCAAGGGCCGCCCAGTGCTCGCGGCCGCCGCAGATCTCTGCCGCCGCATCCACCGCGAGTTCGTGTTTGATCCGAAAGCGACCACCATCAGCACGCCGCTGGCCGAGGTGCTGGAAAACAAACGCGGTGTCTGCCAGGACTTCGCCCACCTCGCCATCGCCAGCCTGCGTGCGATGGGGCTGCCCGCACGCTACATCAGCG
>DAORHS010000461.1:0-4433 GCA_035438165.1 Prosthecobacter sp. | reverse complement strand
GGGTTGCCACCGGAAAAAGCTAAAAGCTCAAATCTGAAAGATGAAATCAGCAGCTTGCTGAACTCGCCCCACTACGGCGAGCGCTGGGCGCGGCACTGGCTGGATCTGGCGCGCTACGTGGATCAGACGCCGGACTGGCTGGACTCGACAAAGTATTCCTACCTTTACCGCGACTGGGTGGTGCAGGCGCTGAACGAAGACATGCCGTATGACCGCTTCGTGGTGCGGCAGCTTGCGACGGATTTCCTGCCCGAATGCGGGCCGCAGGACCGCGTGGCGCTCGGGTTCATCGGGCTGAGCCCGACGTATTTCAAAGAGCTGCAACTGCCGCCGGAGATCATCAAGACGACCGTGGCGGACGAGTGGGAGGAGCATGTCGATGCCATCGGCCGCACCTTTCTCGGTCTCACGCTGGCCTGCGCGCGTTGTCATGATCACAAGTCCGACCCCATCACCGCCCAAGATTACTATGCGCTCGCCGGCGTGTTCGCCTCTGTGAAGCTCTCCGAGATGCCGATCGTGGGCGACGACCTGTGGAAGCCGGTGGAAAAGGCGCGTGGCGAGGTCGCGGCACTGGAGAAGCAGATCAAAGATCTGGCGAAGAAGAAGCCGAAGGACTTGAAGGAGCAAACTGCCGCGATGCAGGCGAAGATCGCCGCGATCAAGACGGCGACTCCGCACTACAGCATGGAGATGGCGAATGCCGTCGAGGAAGCCGCGCTCTTCGTCGTGAACAAGGAGAAGGAGCACGGCACGAAGCTCGACTACAAGATGGGCATGGCCCGCGATCTCAATCTCATGAAGCGCGGCAACCCGAATGATCTCGGCGAAAGCGTGCCGCGCCGTTTCCTCTCCGCCTTTCCGTCAAAGACCGGCCTGCCGCGCAAGTTCAACACCGGCAGCGGCCGCCTCGAACTCGCGCAGGCGATCGTGGAAGACGCCGCGCCGCTCACCGCACGCGTGATCGTGAATCGTGTATGGAAGCACCACTTCGGTCGCGGTCTGGTGGATACGCCGAGCGAGTTTGGCAATCTCGGCGAAGCACCGACGCATCCCGAACTGCTCGATGATCTCGCCGGGCGCTTCATGGAACATGGCTGGTCCTTGAAGTGGCTGCACCGCGAAATTTTGAACTCGGCCACGTGGCAGCAGAGCAGCGTGGCGGCGGAATCCGAGAAGCGCGATCCCGAGAACAAGCTCTACGGCCGCATGCTGCGTCGTCGCCTCGACTGGGAAGCGTGGCGCGATGCCATCCTCAGCGCCACAGGGCAGCTCGATTTGAAGATGGGCGGCCCAGCGTCGGCGATCAGCGATGCTAAGAACCTGCGTCGCTCGCTTTACGGCGCCTCGGACCGTCAGGACATGGATCCCATGCTGCGCATCCACGACGTGCCCGATCCCGGTGCGCACAATCCCTGGCGCACCGAGACGATCACGCCGCTGCAGGGGCTCTTTGCACTGAACTCACCCTTCATGCAGCAGCAGTCTGATGTGCTTGGGAAATGGGCGATGCAGCACCGCATCGAGGATGTTTATGCGCGATTGTTCCAGCGGCAGCCGACGGCGAACGAAGCCACGGTGGCGAAGGCGTTCTTGAACGGGCATGAAGCAGACGCAGTCGTCTGGTCGGAGTATGCGCAGGCCCTGCTGGCAGGGAATGAGATGCTGTTTGTGGATTGAATCGCCGCGAGGGCGTCAGCAAAGTGGTCCGCACAGTCCCCTGTGCGGTTTGGGTGGTTCGGAGCCCCGCACAGAGGATTCGCTTCGCGGCTTCGCAGATGCGGACCACTACTTCGGTGCGGGGACTTCGGAGACCACGACCGCCGTGTCCGGTGCCTTGCCGGAGTAAAAGGAGACATAGTGCGTGTCACCGATCACGGTGCCGTTCGCGTTGCCTGCATCGAAGGTGACCTTGCTGCCGATGGCGACGGCTTCGGAGCCGGGCCAGCTCAGTGGGTTGTCAAACACGCGGCCCGGTTCGACGACGCGACGCCGCAGGATGCCGCGCCCGCGCTCATAGTAGTAGTTGCTCAGCAGCCCGGTTTTGGCGTCGAGGATGAGGCTCGGTGTGGAGGCGGCGATATCGCTGATGTTGGTGCGAGTGCGGGTCCACGTGGCTCCATAATCCGTGGAGATCATCTGGAATTGCGACGGCCCGGTCTCCGTCCGCGCGATGGCGAGGATTTTGCCATCACCGAGGTAAACGGCGGCAGGCTCGGTGGGCCAGTCTGCTTTTAGCAATCCGGACTCGATGGGCGTCTGTGTCCACGTTTTGCCGTCGTCGTTGCTGGTCATCATGCCCCACGATTGCGTGGGCTTGTCGCTGTAATCCCCGCCGAACCACAGGGCCATGAGCCCGACCTTGGGGACAGCAAAGACGTCGGTGATCTGCATCGGACGCACGGCGAGCGTCGGTGTCGCGACGAGTGTGAACGTGACGCCGTCGGTGCTGCGGTAGAGGTCGTGGTTCCATTCGTTTTTTCCGATGCGACGCACCCAGAGCAGCATCGCGCCGGTGGAATCCAGTCCTTTGCCGACCGCGACCTCGCCGTAGCCGGATGCGTCGGCGACCACGGTTTCTGCCGTCCATGTTTTTCCGCCATCGGTGGAAGTGCGCGCGTAAAGAGCGCGATCATCGCTGGCGATGGTGTGCCCTTTGCCACGGCCATACACGCAGACCAGTTTGCTGCCCACGGCCTGAATCATCGGCCACGAGTTGTATCCGCTTACGTCCTGCACGATCCGTGGCTTCGTGAAGGCGTTCAGGGGCGTCACCTTCACCGCAGCCAGACCGGTGGGCTTGGTGAAGGTGTCGCCAGGATCTCCGGGTTCCCGCTGAATGCGCACGGTGAGCGGCGCGTCGGGCACGACTTCGTAGCAGGATTCCAGAACGATCGTCCGCGAATGGAACGGCGCGGCGGGCAGCGCGGTGCGCACGGGCTTGCCCAGCGCATACCGCTCGGTGAACGGCGCATTCTCCACCATCTGCGACAGGTGGACGCGATAGACATCCTGAAACTCGGGGCTCGTCTCCGCATCCGTCGAGGTCACGGTGATCTCGACCTTCACCGCCGTGCAATCGCTGGGAAGGCCCGCAACAACGCCTGCGACCGACTGCCCCACGGTGCCGCCCGACAAGGACCACACCGGGATATGCGTGGAGCCGCTCGACATGAGCACCAGCGAAGGCTGGCCCGTCGCGATCGACAGGTTGTTCGCGCTCAGGAAGACCGGGGAATGCTCAGCTCCGAAGCTGGCGAGGGCGGAGGCAAGCAGAGCGAGGGACAGGAGGTGAATTTGCATGGGCTGGGTTCTTGGGCGCATCGCTTCAGGCTAGCTCAGCCGCGAGCCCGCATCAATCCCGGCGATCACACGATCCTGTGCGAAAGAAGCTTGTGCCGGCTGCTGCGGGCGGATGGAGGGAAGGCAAGGCGCTGGATGCTCGCTGGCGGTTGGCAGGGAATGAGATGCTGTTGGTGGATTGAGGCTGCTTCGTGCTCGTCCTCCTGCTCGAACTCGTCCTCGATCACAGCGCTCCGCGGGCATGCCGGATTTTGGAGCTTTCCCATCGCCTGCTTGGCATGGGTTTGATGCCTAGAGGTGCGGACGGCGTGGCAGAATCGAGGACGAGCAGGAGGACGAGCAGGAGGACGAGTAGGAGGACGAGTAGGAGGACGAGTTCGAGGTGGATCACCTGCGGTGGGTGTTCCTCTTCGTCATTCCATTCTTTACACCGGCCCATCTCTGACCATTCATGCCCGCCCCTTTTCCGACCCACCTCATGACCAAGCTCGATCCCAAATTCCTCGCCCTCCTTGCCGACATCGCCCAGAAGCTTCAAGCGCTTGAGATCGAGCCCCGGGTGCCTGCCGAAGCGGCGCCTGATCTGACCACCGCCTCCGTGGAACTCAGCCAGCGCTTGATTGATCACGTCACGCAGCTCACCGCCGCCATGGAGGCAAAGGCCTCCGCTGATCTCGCGGCCAAAGAAGCCGCCAAGGCCCAAGCCCTCGCGGACAAGGAGGCAGCACGCATCGCCGCGCTCGAAGCCAAGGAAGCCGCGCGCATTGCCAAGGAAGAAGCTGCCGCCGCCGCCAAGGCGCAGGCGCAGCTCGAACTCGAAGCCATGAGGGCAGCTGCCGCCGCCATCAAGGCGAAGGAACTGGCTGAAAAAGAAGCCGCGAAGGCCCGGGCGCTTGCTGAGAAGGAAGAGGCCCGTCTCGCGAAGGAACGGGAAGCCGCCGAGAAGGCCGCCGCCAAGGAACGCGCCATCGCCGAGCGACTCGCCGCCGTCGTGGCCGCCGCTGAAGCCAAGGCCGCCGCACAGGCGGAGAAGGAAGCTGCGAAGGCCCAGGCCCTCGCTGAAAAGGAGGCGGCCCGCATCGCCGCCGCCGAGGCGAAGGAAGCCGCGCGTCTCGCCAAAGAACAGGCCG
>DAORHS010000460.1:0-4434 GCA_035438165.1 Prosthecobacter sp. | reverse complement strand
GAACAGAATTTCATGCAGAAGGGCACAATCTAACTCTCTCACGACGGGGTCCTGCTCCACCCGCATGGCTCCAAGTCAATGCTCTTCCCGAGAGACAAGTTCACCGGCGTCAAGTATCCCAAGCTCGAACCCCGAGAGCACCGCGCCGACTTCATCGACTGCTGCCTCAAAGGCGGCGACAAGAAGCCTTCCGCCAACTTCGACTACGCCGGACCGCTCACCGAGGCCGTGCTGCTGGGCTGCCTCGCCAGCGCCTTCCCGAACGAACTGCTCGAATGGGACGCCCCCGCACTGAAGATCCCCAATTCCGAAGCCGCCAACAAACTGGTGCGCCGCGACTACCGCAAGGGCTGGGAGATCGTGTAAGGGGCGGCTCACAAGGATGGGCGGCGCGGGCCGTCCATCCCGGACTACTCCTCGTCATCGTCATCACGCACGGAGTTCACCGGGCGCTTCTTCTTCACGGAGGAGATGTTGCGGTGAACCCAGACGCTTTGGACCATGCCCATGAGGAAGAGCGTAACGACGACGAAGGTGCCGCCGTAGCTGATGAAGGGCATGGGCAGACCGATGACGGGCAGCATGACGAGATTCATCCCGGCATTCTGGAAGGTGTGTACAAAAAACATCGCCACCACCCCCACGACGATGAGCCGTCCGAGCTGGTCGCGTGCGCAGAACGCGACAAAGATGCTTTGCAATAGCAGCAGCAGCATGCCTGAAAGCAGCAGCACCGAACCGCGGAAGCCAAACTCCTCGGCCACAACCCCGAAGATGAAGTCGTTGATGGATTCATGCGGGAAGAAGGTGCGGTGGATGGACGCCTGATCGGGTACTTTCTTCGACTCAGGCCCCTTTCCTTCCAGGCCGCCGGTGGAAACGGCGATCTGTAGATGCTTGGCCACCCAGCCTTCATTTTGCAGGTCCACCTTGTCCAGCTGGTTGGTGGCCATGTACCAGGTCGAGTTGATACGCGCCTGCTGGTAGGGCTTGAGCGCAAAGACATAGACAAGTGGCACGATGCTGACAACAGCGAGCAGCATGGTGATCAGGTAACGAAGCGGAATGCTGCCGACGAGCATCATCGAAAGGAACACCGGGCCCCAGACGAGGCCGGAGCCCAAGTCCTCCTTGATCACCATCACGGCGGGGATGCCGGCAAACAAGCCGGCGGCGATGATCCGCAGCCATGGACGGCGGAAGACCGGCAGCATTCGCGGCAATTCACCAAAAATGACCGCCAGGATCAGGATGCCGGACATGATGGCGAACTGTGAGGGCTGTACCATCATGCCGCCCACACGAATCCACGCCTTGTTGCCGCCGATCTCCACGCCGATGGCCAGCACGGCCACCAGCCCGGCAATCCCGGCGAGATACATGGGCACACAGGCCCAGCGCACCCATTTGTAATCCAGCAGCGAGGCAGCAAAGAAAAACGGCAGCCCGATCATCACCCAGCGGATCTGGTCACGCCACTTGAGCGCAAACTCAGCCTCCTCCTTGTAGGCGGACGCATTGAAGATGGCGTACACACCAAAGACAATGAGACCGGCGATGTTGAGCACCAACAGCCAGTTCATGCCGATGAATTTTTTGAAGAGCGGAGTCATGAGGCAGGAAAAGAGATCCGAGGTGTTATTGGAAGCGTCCAAATGACGAAATCAGAATGCCGAATGACGAACTTGGCCGCGAAACGGCGGCTCATTCGGCCTTCGGGTATTGGGAGTTCATTCGTCATTCGGATTTCGTCATTCGTCATTGGCCAGCGCCGTAAACACCAGCCGCGCCGCTAAATGAGCACTGGCACGGCATCGAGCAGCTTCTGGGTGTAGTCGTGGCGCGGGTTCTCGCAGATCTCATCAGCATCGCCCTGCTCGACGATCTTGCCATGATGCATGACGACGATGCGGTCGCTCATGTGGCGCACCACGGCGAGATCGTGGGCGATGAACAGCAGCGTGAGCTGAAATTCCTCCTGCAGGTCCTTCAGCAGGTTCAGAATCTGCGCCTGCACACTGACATCGAGCGCGCTGACCGGTTCGTCGCAGATGAGAAACTTCGGCCGCACCGCCAGCGAACGCGCGATGCCGATGCGCTGCCGCTGCCCGCCGCTGAATTCATGGGGGTAACGTTGCAGGGCATCCGCAGGCAGCCCGACTTTCTTGAGGAGTTCGGCGGACACTTCGCGGCGTTCTTCACGGGACTTGTCCTTGAAATGAATCTGCAGTGGTTCGCCGAGAATCGCTTCGACCGTCATGCGCGGGTTCAAGGAGCCGATGGGATCCTGAAACACCATCTGCATCTCCCGGCGCAGCGGTCGAAACTCACTCTCCGGCATCTGCAGGATCTCCTGATCTCGATAGAACACTCTGCCGTCCGTGACCGGCGCGAGCTTGAGCAGAGCCCGTGCCACGGTGGACTTGCCGCTGCCGCTTTCTCCCACCAGACCGACGGTGCTGCCTTCGGCGACTTCGAAGCTGACCTTGTCCACCGCCTTGATCACATCCTTCGCACGCCCAAACCAGCCCCCGCGCACGGGAAAATGGATCTTGAGGTCTTGAACGCGAAGCAGCGGCATGGCGGAAAGCAGGGATTTTAGCACAGGTGGACAAACGCGCGAAAGTTTCATTGCGTGAAAGCCTGAAAGTGTCAGCATGCGCCCCCAGATGAAAGAACGCTACGAATTACTCGCCCCGATCGCCGAGGGTGGACTGGGAACTGTTTTCAGGGCACGGGACAAGCAGCTGGGCCGGGAGGTCGCCCTGAAGCGCATCCGCAGCGACAAGGCGGGAGACTTTGGCTCCGCCGTGGAATCCCTGATCCGCGAGGCCCAGCAGCAGTCACTCTTGCAGCATCCGAACATCGTCACCGTCCATGATGCCGGCGTGGATGACGAAGGCGGATTCATCGTCATGGAACTGGTCAAAGGCGAGACGCTGGAGGACATCATCATGCGCGGTGCCCTGACGGCGGCGGATTTCGACTCCCTCGTGCGGCAGACGCTGGGCGGCATGATCGCCGCGCATGAGCAGGGCATCATCCATCTCGATCTGAAGCCCGGAAACCTCATGATCACCTGGCTGCCGGGCGGCGGGTTTCAGGTGAAGATTCTCGACTTCGGTCTGGCCAAAACCGCCAAGCAACCGGTGCAGCAGGACACGGACTCCCAGGGCGGCCTGTTCGGTTCGGTGCATTTCATGGCCCCGGAGCAGTTCGAGCGTGCCGATGTTGATGTGCGCACGGACATCTATGCGCTGGGCTGCATCTTCTACTATGCGCTGACACAGAAGTATCCCTTCAACGGCGACACGATGCCGCAGGTGATGGTGGCTCATTTGTATCACCGCACCAAGCCGCTGGCACCCCTGCGTCCCGATCTGCCCGCCCACACCGTGCAGTGGGTCGAATGGCTCATCAACCGTGTGCCGGCCAACAGACCGGCGTCCGTCGCCGAGGCCCTGCAGGTTTATGACGAAGGTGTCTCCCGGGCGGCGGCTCCGATGGCCGTCGTCGTCGAAGAACCGGCCCAGGCGCCGAACCGCGTGCTCACAGGCCCGATCGACGTCGGCGGCAAAAAGCTCATCACCAACGCCGCCGTCGGCACGTCCTCGGCACGTCTCGTGACCAGCAACGGAGGCTCGCTGCCCGCCCTGCCCTCACGTCCGGCCAAACCTGGGTTTCCGAAATGGGCCGCCGTGACGATTCCCTTCCTCGTCATTCTCATCGGTGGCTTCGCGGTCAAACGTTTCATCGAACGCTCACGGGAGGCCGGACGCCAGCAGCGCTTTGCCGAGATCGCCAGCGCGGACCACGCTCAGGTCAGCGACCTCGACATGCGCCTGCTGTTTGACTATCTCGAAAATCCCAAGACCACTGCGGCGGCGGCTCAGGCGCTCAGCCAGGTGGAAGGCGGTGGCCACGTTGACTCGATGCTCGTGCAGCATCTGAGCGCGGCCAGGCACCCCATGGCACGCGCCAACCTCGTCAAGGTCATCGGCCTGCGCGGGATCGGCGGCACCTTTGCCCAGATTATTCCCCTGGTGAAGGATGCGGACTCAAACGTGCGCCGCGCTGCCTGGACCGCGCTGGGCATCATCACCGAGCGGGAGGATCTCCCGAAACTGCTCGACCAGCTTCACGAAGTGCCCGCCAAGGAGGCCGATTTCGCCGAACAGGCGGCGGTTTCCGCCATCCAGACACAGGCCGACCGCGACGCCGCCGTGGCGCCGGTCATTGCAGCGTATCGCAGTGGCAAAAGCAGTGAAGCGGACCGGACGCTGTTTCTGCACATTCTTGGCCGTGTCGCGGGTGGAGAGTCGCTCAAGGTGATTCTCGAAGCCATTGCCGATCCAGATGTCGGTGTGCGCAGGGCCGCGCTCACCGCCATCGCCCAATGGCCGGCGTGCGATCCCCTGCCCGCTCTGACCGCAC
>DAORHS010000459.1:0-4436 GCA_035438165.1 Prosthecobacter sp. | reverse complement strand
CGATGCCTGCGCGGTCGGTGCTGGCGCCGGTGAGCCAGTGGTAGGGCAGCTTCATCTCTTCGAGCGTCGTGCGGATGATCTTCAGCATGGAGACGAACTGGCTGAAGAGCAGCACCTTGTGGCCTTCGTCATGCAGTTCCTGGATCAGTTCGAGCGTCGAGGTGAGCTTGGCGCTTTCTTCATGCTCGGCGGTTTTGTCGATGAGACCCGGATGGCAGCAGATCTGCCGCAGGCGCGTCAAGGCCTGCAGGATGGCGAAGCGGCGGCGGTTCACCATTTCGAAGCCGGAGCTGTTCAGCACCATGTGCTGGGCGCGAGCCAGCTCCTCTTTGTACAGTTCCGCCTGGCGGCCGCTCATCTCGCTGAGCATGTTTTCCTCGCTGCGCGAGGGGAGATCACGGGCCACCTGGGACTTCGTGCGGCGCAGCAGGAAGGGGCGCAGGCGCGCGGCGAGGCGCTCGGAGGCACGCGGATCTTTGCGACGGTCGAAGTGCCGGTGGAAGTAGGCGCGTTCGCCCAGAGCTCCGGGCGTGGCGAAGGTCATCAGGCTCCACAGGTCGAGCAGGCGGTTTTCCAGGGGCGTACCGGTCAGCACGAGGCGGTTGTCGGCACGAATCTGGCGTGCGGCCTTGGCGGCCTTGGAGTCGGGATTTTTGATCTGCTGGCCTTCATCCAGGATCGCTGCGAGCCAGCGAATGGCGGCGAGTTCGCCGTCAAAGCTGCGCATCTGCGCGTAGTTCATCACCACCACGTCGATCTGCGTCATGACGAGATTGAGATCAAACAGATCGCGGTCATGCAGCACGAGCACACGCAGGTCGGGCGAGCCTTTTTTGAATTCGAGCGCCCACACGTCGAGCACGGATTTCGGGCAGACGACCAGCACGGGCAGATGCGGCCCGTCGGCCTTTTTGCGCGAGCGCAGCCACAGCACCCAGGCGATGGCCTGCAGCGTCTTCCCCAGGCCCATGTCGTCGGCCAGGATGCCGCCGAAGCGGTTCGAAGTGAGGTAGGTCAGGAAGTGAAAGCCGTCGATCTGATACGGACGCAGCGTGACCTGCAGTGCCTCCGGCACCGGCGGGCGGGCGTCGAGCTTCGCCTCCTCCATGCGTTCGACGATCTTGCCCCAGGCCTTCGGATTGACGATCTCCGCCGCGTTCTCCTGCGCGAGCTGCCGCCAGTGCAGGCGGTGGGTCTCGTCGCTGTGCTCATTGAGATCGATGCCGAGACGATCGAGCATCTCCTGCTGTTCTTCGCTGAGCTCGAGCTTCACGCGGCGCCAGGAGCCGTCGGCCAGACGCACGAATTCGCCCTTCGCGGCGATGAGGCGGCGGATGTCGGCGGGCTTCAGGTCCATGCCTTCGATGTCAAAGACGAGGCGCAGGTCCAGCCAGTCGATGGTGCCTCCCTGCGTGGCCTCCAGCCTCACGCGTGCGATCAGCGGATCTGCAAGGATCGTCTGCAGGCTCTCATCCGTCTTCAGGCTGACATTTTCGGGCAGTTGCGCAGCCCAGCGATGAAACACGTCGGGGAAGTCCTTCGCCATGCGCACGCGCCAGCCGTCGTTTTCCATGTCCCAGGTGCGGCGAAGCTGGTTCATCAGCTCTTCGGCATCGCGCAACGCACGGCGGTCGCGGCAGACAATGGCGTCGTCGGCCTCGGTCAGTTTTCGTTCATCCACCGGCTGCCAGCCGGAGAAGCGCAGCATTTCACGCACGCGGCCCTCGCCATCGACGGCTTCGGCCTTGAAGGTGACAAACTCGGCACCGCTGGACGGTCCCGGCCGGGCCATGCAGGCGGCCGTGATGTTGACGTGCAGATCCTCGTGCCTCACCCGGCTTTTGATCGCATCCGGCACCTCGATCCCGATCTCGCGCATGAAGGCGATGCCTTCGGGCGTGGCGAGCGCTTCGAGCGGCATCGTGACGCCGGCGTCGATGCGTGACTCGTCAAGCAGCCACACCGGGCCGCGGAACAGGGTGTCCGAACTCAGATAGAACGTCTGCACGCCACGCAGAATGCGCAGCGGCAGCGGGGCGGGGACGCCGTCGGAGGTTTCGAGCTGCAGGCTCAGCGTCAGCCCGTTGGCGCTCAGAGTGGTGCCCCAGCGCAGTGGTTCGGCCACCTGTTGAAACGGCACTTCGTCCAGCGTCACCATCCGTTCACGCAACGCGGGCTGCTGAAACAGCGTGGCGAGCCATTGGGCGTGGTGTTTCGACTCGAGGCGGAAGGAATCATGCCAGTCCTCCCCGCTTTGAGCCAGGCAGGAGACCAGCAGCAGCTCCGAGCCGCCGGAGGTCACGATCCGCCCGTCACGATGTTCCCTGTGCAGGGTGTCGAGCAGCGCGGCATCGACCGTGGCGTAGGGGGAGGGCGTCTCGCCTTCGAGGCGCATCTGCAGCCGCGCATCATTGACGGTGATCAGCAGACGAAAGTCACACTCGCGCGGTGGCCGGGTGTGGGCGTCCCGGTCGTCCTGACGTGCATCGATGAATTCGCGGATGCGCTTCTGCCACGTCGGCACCGTGCTGGCATGACGCCACTCACGCAGGGCTTCGCGCGTGGCGTCGATGTCGGCCATGCCACGCAGAAAGGCGGGGACCGCGAGCCCTTTGTCCGCGAGGGCGAGGGCGATGTAGTTCCAGAACTCGCGCAGGGACTTGGGCGCTTCCGGCCACAGTGCGACCGGTTCGAGGCTCTGGATCGACCACTTCGGATGCAGACGCACCATGTCCTGATCGAAAATCTTTCCGGTAAGCCGCACGCGCTCGTAGCGCTTCTCCATCTTGCTCAGATAGTTCTCCTCGTCGGGCGTGAGCGGGCGTTCGAGTTTCGTGGCGAGCTGGTGCTCGAAGTCCTCCTCCTCCACCGGCGGCAGCGGCAGGGTGCCGCGGGCCTCGCGGCGTTGCACCGCCACCAGCGTGGTGCACAGCGCGAGATCTTCCAGCGCCTGATCGTCATCGACATCCGTCTCGCCGTGCCAGCCGTGCTCGCCACGCAGCCAGCGCACCTGGGCCGGACGGTCATCAAGGCGCACCTCGGCCATCATTTCATCCTCCAGCAGTTCCAGGCCCCGCACCGCATCATCATCCACGAGACGTTCCGCCTCCTGACGGGTGCGTGCATCGAACGGGCGGAGCAGAAGAGGAAGGTCGGTGATAAGGCTGGTCATGCGCGGTATTGAGACGCGCGCCGGTCAGCGGCGGGCGAACAAGAGCGGTAGCATGGACAGGGGCCTTTGGGAAATGGCGATTGCTGAATTTCCGCTCTCACGCGTCTTGTCTGCCGCCGGTTCCTCGTCCAAAAACAGCACATGCTGGTCCCCGTCCTCACTCCGGAAGGTTTTCTCACCCACGAGGGCGGGGTGGAATCGGCTGCGGACAGAAAAATCACCGCCGCAGGCTCTCCGGCCGCCGTGTGGTGTGTTTTGAGCACCGAACTGCTCACTGCCGAGCTGGATCCGGCCTGGAAATGGCTGCGCGAGTGGTCGCAGCAGTTCTTTACGCGTCTGTGCCAGACGAAGGACGCACTGGCGACTGCCGCGCCCGCTCTTGCTGAGCGCGAAGCCTTCATCGCCACCGCAC
This sequence comes from Prosthecobacter sp., assembly GCA_035438165.1. Classification (GTDB taxonomy): domain Bacteria; phylum Verrucomicrobiota; class Verrucomicrobiia; order Verrucomicrobiales; family Verrucomicrobiaceae; genus Prosthecobacter. The sequence goes on along the minus strand of DAORHS010000459.1, from coordinate 852 downwards.
CGCCCTTCGCAGGTGCGGAATACCTCACGCCTGAAGTTTTGGAGCGCTGGTGGCGCGAACTCGCCCAACACATCGCACAAACTGCCGTCAACGGTGTCGAGGAATGGCTGCGCACCGAATGCCCCGCGTGGCATGTCGTCGGTCGCGTCACATTTCATCTCGCCGAGAACAAGACGGACACACAGCGTCCCTTCGCCTTCCTCGCCACCTTCACGGAAAAACTCAGTGCCACCGGCCAGCCACAGCATCTGCCGCTCGCGCGGGCCCTGCAGCTTTATGCCGGGCAGAAAGATCAAACCGCATTGAACGCGCTGCTGTCCCCCGTGCGCATCGCAGCGGAGAAATCGAAGCTGCTGCGTGAGTGGTTTGAGACGAGACGCTTGTTTCAGCCGATGGCGATGTCGCCGCAGGAAGCCTTCCGCGTGCTGCGTGAGACGGTGGTGTTTCAGGAAAGCGGCATCGTCATGAAACTGCCGGACTGGTGGCGCAGCGGCAAGGGGCCGCGCCCTGCGGTGTCAGTGACGATTGATGCGCCGAAGAAAACCTCCCTGCATGCCGGGACGCTGCTGAGCTTCAAAATGGCCGCCAGTCTCGAAGGCGAGCCGCTGACCGATGAGGAGTGGGCCAAGCTGCTCAGCGCCGACACGGGCCTCGTTTCACTGCGCGGCAAGTGGATTGAGGTCGATGGCGCGCAATTGCAGCAGGTGATGAATCATTGGAAAAAGGTCCAGAACGCGACGGGGGAGGGCGGCATCGGCTTCCTCGACGGCATGCGGCTCCTCGCTGGTTTCGATCCACGCCAGCTCACCGCTGCCGACGAAAACATCGAGATGGTGCACGACTGGAGCGACA
>DAORHS010000458.1:0-4439 GCA_035438165.1 Prosthecobacter sp. | reverse complement strand
CCCCGAGGGCTATCGCAAGGCCCTCCGCCTCATGCGCATGGCGGAGAAATTCAGCCTGCCCATCGTCACCCTCATCGACACCCCCGGCGCCTTCCCCGGCATCGGCGCCGAAGAGCGCAACATCGCCGAGGCCATCGCCTTCAATCTGCGCGAGATGATGACCCTGCGCACGCCCATTGTCGCCATCGTCATCGGCGAAGGCGGCAGCGGCGGCGCGCTCGGCATCGGCATCGCCGACAAGGTGCTCATGATGGAAAACGCCTACTACTCCGTCATCAGCCCCGAAGGCTGCGCCGCCATCCTGTGGAAGGACCGCAAGTTCGCCCCCGACGCCGCCCAGTCCCTCAAGCTCAGCGCCCAGGACCTCTCCAAGCTCGGCATCATCGACGGCATCATCCCCGAGCCCCTCGGTGGCGCGCACAACGACCACTTTGCCTCCGCCGCCTCGCTCAAGAACGCCGTGCTCACCGCCCTCAAGGAGCTAAACGCTCTTCCGACCGCCAAGCTTCTGGAGCAGCGCTACCAGAAATTCCGCGCACTCGGCCAGTTCACCGAAGCCTGAAGCGGGAGCGCCTGAGAGGACCAGCCCGAAGCAGAACCGGCGGCAACGCCCGTTTCACGGAGACCGGGCGTTTCATGCGCTCTTCCGCAGGACAGGCCACCAGTGACTCCGATTGCAGAGCTGCGTACGGATTGCCCTCTCCCTGCTCACTCATGCTGGACGACGATTACAACCGGCGCTCTTGGACCTCGGCGGTAATGTCGGCGATGAAGTCGGCGACGGGTTTGACGCCGAGGTCGCCTTTCTTGCTGTGGCGGACGGCGACGCTCTGGGCGGCGGCTTCCTTCTCGCCGACGACGAGCATGTAGGGAATGCGGTCGAGCTGGGCGTTGCGGATCTTGGCGCCGATTTTGTCGGCGTCGTTATTGAGCGCGACGCGCAGGCCGGCGGCCTTGAGCTGGGCGTAGGTTTCCTCGGCGAAGGCATCGACCTTTTCGCTGATGGTGAGGATGCGGACCTGCTCGGGCGCAAGCCAGGTGGGGAAGTGACCGGCAAAGTGCTCGATGAGCACGCCGCAGAAGCGCTCCATGCTGCCGAAGGGCGCGCGATGGATCATGACGGGACGGTGCGGCTTGTTGTCGGCGCCGTTGTAGGTGAGGTCGAAGCGGACGGGCAGGACGTAATCGACCTGCACGGTGCCGAGCTGCCACTCGCGGCCGATGACGTCCTTGATGACAAAGTCGATCTTCGGGCCGTAGAAGGCGGCTTCGCCAGGCTCTTCGGTGAAGGGCACGCCGAGGGTGGCAGCGGCCTTGCGGCAGGCGTCTTCGGCGGCGTCCCACTTGGCGGGATCTCCGGTGAACTTGCTGCTGTCGGGATCACGCAGGCCGACGCGCACGCGGTAGTCGTGCATGCCGAGGGTGTTGAGGACGATCTTCACGAGCGAGAGGCAGCCGAGGACTTCGGCGGCGACTTGTTCCTCGGTGCAGAAGAGGTGGGCATCATCCTGCGTGAAGCCGCGGACGCGGGTCATGCCGTTCAATTCACCGCTCTGCTCCCAGCGATACACCGTGCCGAACTCGGCGAGGCGCACCGGCAGATCCCGGTAGCTGTGCGGCTGGCTGGCGTAGATCTTGATATGGTGCGGGCAGTTCATGGGCTTCAGCAGGAAGCCGTCGAGAAGCTGCTCGTCGGGCATCACGCGGTCTTCGGTGATGATTTCCTTGCCGGCGCGCTCATTGAGCTGCTGGCGCATGCGGGCCGAGACGGCGCCGAGGCGCTCCATGACCTCGCAGCAGCCGCAGCCTTCCTTGGCCACCTTCGCGAGGTCGTCGTTCTCGATGACGGGGGCGAACTGGCTGTCCTTGTAATAAGGGAAGTGGCCGCTGGTTTTGTAGAGGCCAACTTTGCCGATGTGCGGTGTGAAGACCTGGGAGTAGCCCTGCTTGCGCAGCTCCTCGCTGATGAAGTTCTGCAGCTCCTGCCGCAGGATGGCACCGTTCGGCGTCCAGAGGATGAGCCCCTGCCCCACGTCTTCGTCGATGTGGAAGAGCTTCAATTCTTTGCCGAGCTTGCGGTGGTCGCGCTTCTTCGCCTCTTCGAGCTGTTCGAGATGCTTGGCGAGTTCTTCGCTCGTCGGGAAGGCGGTGCCGTAGAGGCGCTGGAGCTGCGGCTTCGTCTCGTCGCCCATGTAGAAGGCGCTGGCGACGGACATGATCTTCACATGCTTGCACTTGCCGCTGTAGCCGACGTGCGGTCCGGCGCAGAGGTCGATGAAGTCGCCGTTCTGGAAGGTGCTGATCTGCTCGCCCTCGGGAATTTTTTCCAGCAGGTCGAGTTTGAACACGCTGGGATTGCCGGGGCGCTCGGTGAGACCGCCGAGGCGGCCGGATTTGGCCAGTGCGATGGCTTCTTCACGGCTGACGCCCTTCCATTCGAACTTCTGGTTCTCCTTCGAGATCTTCTTCATCTCCGCCTCGATCTTCTCGAAGTCGTCCGGCGTGATGCGGTGGTCCGGCAGGTCGAAGTCGTAGTAGAAGCCGTTCTCCACGGGCGGGCCGTAGGCGAACTGGGCGTTTGGCCACAGGCGCAGGATGGCGGTGGCCATCACGTGGGCACAGGAGTGGCGCAGGCGGTCGATGTCGGACATCTGAGCGCGTTCTTCGAGGGTCTTGCGGGCTTCGGACATGGTGGTAAGAGGGGCCGTGTCCATGCCGCAGAACGCGGCGGGATTCAAGGTGATTGCGCCCCGCATTCCAAACAGGAGCCCGTCAGTCCCTTCCCGACCTTGGCCCCTTTAAGAGCCTGTCCGGCAAATAGCTGGAGGGAGTGAAACGGATGTTATGGATATTGGGAATGAAAAGCCCGAACTATGAAGCCGCTGGCTACGACACTGGCCTCACCGACGCGGAGTGGGAGTTCATTGAACCGCTGCTCTATCCCGCCGGGTACCAGACGTGGACGCGGGCGACGACGTGAGCCGCACGCCGCGCGCGCCTGCCTTGATGCGATCCGCTACATGATTTTCCACCCAGGAGCACCGTGCATGATGCCCTGGCGGCCTGGACGCGGCAGGGAGTCGGGTGCTCCGGTGCCTCTTCTGCCAAGTGGTCAGCGTGGCGGGAGAGTAAGAAATGCCGAAATCAGAATGAGGAATGTCGAATGAAGCTCGAAACCAGAACGCATGCGCACCTGAAGGTCTCGGCATTCGTCATTCTGATTTCGTCATTCCGGCCTCCTCAAAGCGCCCTCAGGTAATCAAACGTGTACAGGCCGGTATTGTGCCCGTCGCTGAAGTCGAACTGGATCGCGTAGCCGCCGACCATGCGCCAGTCCTTCACGGTCACGCCGGGAAAGCTCTGCTGATTCGTGCCGCCGATCTTGTTGCCGAGGAGATCGCGTTCTCCGGTGTTCTCGGCGCTCGGTGAGGCGGCGCGGAGTTTTTCCATGGAGATGTACTGCTCCGTGCCATCGCTCCAAACGAGGGCGACTTCGATGCCGATGAGTTCGAGACGGGTGGGATGCATGACAGAGGGTTCCAAGTTTCAGGTTCGAAGTTTCAAGTTCTCACCCAAAAGCAAAAGGGACGCTCGAAAGCGTCCCTCTTGAAGAATTTCAGACTGAATCCGTGTGGATTAGCGGGAGTAGAGTTCGACGACGAGCTGCTCGTTGGCGATCGGGTTGATCTCTTCGCGAACCGGCGGACGATTCACAACGCCGCTCATCTTGTCACGATCCACGGTCATCCAGTCGGAGGCAGGCGTGCCCTGGGTCATTTCGAGGAAACGACCGACAAGCTGCTGGCTGCGCTGGCTGGTGCTGCGGGCGGCAACGACGTCACCGGGCTTCACCTGATAGCTGGCGATATTGACGACCTTGCCGTTCACGGTGATGTGGCGGTGGCTGACGAGCTGACGGGAGGCGAAGCGGGTGTTGGCGAAGCCCATGCGATACACGACGTTGTCGAGGCGCAGTTCGAGCATCTGCAGCAGGTTTTCACCGGTCACACCCTTGCGGCGCTGGGCTTCGGTGAAGAAGCGGCGGAACTGCTTCTCCATGAGGCCGTACTGGAAGCGCAGCTTCTGCTTTTCAGCCAGGGCGGTGCCGTATTCGGAAGTCTTGCGGCGGGTGTTACGGGCGCCGTGCTGTCCCGGCGGGAAATTGCGGGTTTCGAGTGCTTTCGAGGGGCCGAAAAGCGCAATGCCGAAACGGCGGTTGATCTTTTCGCGGGGACCGGTGTAGCGAGCCATAGTGGGTGGGTAAAAGGAGAGCTGGAAAAATTAAACGCGACGGGCTTTCGGCGGACGGCAGCCGTTGTGCGGCACGGGGGTCACATCCTTGATGATGTTCACTTCGACACCGAGGGCCTGCACGGCACGCACGGCGGACTCACGACCGGAGCCGGGGCCGCGAAGACGGACTTCAGCCTCACGCAGAC
>DAORHS010000457.1:0-4440 GCA_035438165.1 Prosthecobacter sp. | reverse complement strand
GATGCCGCCGGCAAGCGCCTGAATCTGGCCCAAATCGGCGCCAACGGCAAAGGCCTGGCCGACACGGGCATGGTCACGCTCAATCACAACATCGTGGCGATGGTGGACGTGGACACCAAGCGTCTCGATGAAGCCGCCAAGAAGCGTGAGAAACACCACCTCGACTCCAGCCAGCCCGCACCGCCCGCGCCGAAGCTCTACCAGGACTTCCGCAAGATGTTCGATGAGAAGGCCAAGGACATCGACGGCGTCATCGTCTCCACGCCCGACCACACGCATTACCTGGCCGCCATGTGGGCGATCAAACACGGCAAGCACGTCTGTGTGCAGAAGCCGCTCTGCAATTACATCTCCGAAGTGCGCGAGCTGCATCGGGCCGCCAAAGAGGCGAAAATCGTCACCCAGATGGGCAATCAAGGACGCACCATGGAAGGCCAGCGCCTTGCCAAGGAGTGGATTGAGCAGGGCGCCATCGGCACGCTCAAAGAAATCCGCCTCTGGACAAACCGCCCCATCTGGCCGCAGGGACCGATCAAAAAGAAGCTGGTCGAATGCCCGGCCAACCTCGACTGGGATCTTTGGCTCTCATGTGAACCCAGCGAGCCCTACTTCGAGTTCGACCTCGACGAAGCCGCCGCCAAGAAGAACAAGCGCAGCCCTGGTCCCGCCCCCTTCAACTGGCGCGGCTGGTGGCAGTTCGGCTCCGGTGCTCTGGGCGACATGGGCTGCCATATCATGGACTCCAGTTTCAGCATCCTCGGCCAGCTTATTCCCGAGAAGATCGAGGCCGAAAGCGGCCCGATCAGCGACCTGAACGCCCCGACCTGGAGCAAACTCGTCTATCACATGCCCGCCGGCAAACATCCGGCCATGACGGTTTCATGGCACGACGGCGAAAAGGACGGCATGCCCAACAAACCCGAGCGTCATCCCGACATCCCGGAAGACACGTTCAAGAAAGCCAGCAGCGGCATGATGTTCATCGGCACCGACGGCGTGGTCTTTGAAGGTGATGCCTACTGCAAGAGCCCGGTTATCTATCCGCTGGAAAAATACACCCAGGTCCGTCTCGACATGAAGGCGGGCAAGATCAAGCAGACCGAAACCCGCAGCGTCATGCCGGACAATCCGCAGGGCGAATGGGCGCATCACATCGTCCACGGCGGCCTGCCCAGCTCGAACTTCGACTACTCGGCCCCGCTTACTGAATTCGTGCTGCTCGGCAACCTCGCCATCCGCGCCCAGCAGACCGTGCAGTGGGACAAGAATGCGATGAAAGTGACGAACGTGGAAGCCCCCAACCAGTTCATCACCCGTCCGTCGTATCGCGACGGCTGGAAGGTGAGCTGAGTCGAGCCATGTCGTAAGGTGGTCCAGTTGCGGCGCAACTGGGCTACTTTACCGCAGATTCACCGCCCCGCCGTCAATCGGGTAGGAACTTCCGGTGACGAAGGACGCCTCGTCACTACAGAGGTAAAGCGCCAGCGCGGCGATCTCCTCCGGCTTGGCCATGCGGCCAATGGGCTGGGCTTCGCTGAGCTTCTGAAACATTTCCGCCTCCTGGCCGGGATAGGTCTTGGCCAGATAGCCATCGACGAACGGCGTGTGGACGCGCGCAGGCGCGATGCAATTGCAGCGGATGCCCTGCTTGATGAAATCCTTCGCGATCGAGTAGGTCATCATCAAAACAGCGCCTTTCGTCATCGAATACGCGAAACGGTCCGCCAATCCCATCTGCGCCGCAATGGAGCACATGTTCAGAATCACCCCGGCCTTGCGCTCGGTCATGTGCGCCAGCGCAGCTTGCGCGCAGGCATGCACGCCCTTGATGTTCACGCGATGAAGCCGGTCCATGTCTTCTTCGGCGGTGGTCAACGCCGTTCCAATGTGTGCGATACCCGCGTTGTTCACGAGGATGTCGATCTTCCCATGCTGCTTTGCCACCTCGTCGAAAATCGCCTTCACTTCGCCGTAATTGCCCACGTCGCAGGCCAGACCGCGGGCGCTGCCTCCGGCATTCTTGATCTGATCCACCGTGGCTTGCGCCGACTCCTGCTTGAGATCGAGCACCTCAACGTGCGCTCCTTGTTTGGCAAAAAGAATGGCGATGGCCTGGCCGATGCCTGATCCGGCTCCGGTGATGACGACGGTTTTGTTGGCGAGTGAGAACATGAGTGGGAGGAAACTGCGGTTGGTGGACCTTTTTTACTTCTTTCCCTTTTTTCGGCCAGCCAATTCTGGATTTGCCGGCAGGAACGCCGCGAACCGGCTTTCGAAGCGCTTCGGAATCACGCATTGAATCTCAGCGCGGCCCGTTTCGTAGTCTTCGCTGAGCACTTTGCCCTCCTGATGCGCCAGGGCCACGAGATCCATGCGATCCAGCGGCAGGCTCAGCGTCAGCCGCACCACACGGTCGATCATGAAATCATGCAGGCGGTCCAGCAGGTCGTCCATGCCCTGCCCTGTCTTCACCGAAATGATCACGGCATCCGGGAACTCACGGCGCAGTTCCATCAACCGTGCGTCGTCGATCAAATCGACCTTGTTCAGCACCAGCAGCACCTTTTTGTCCCCCGCACCGAGTTCACCCAGCACTTGGGTCGTTGTTTGATAAAACTCGACCGCCTGCAGGGAACTGGAGTCGATGACGTGGATGAGAAAGTCGGCCTGAATCGCCTCTTCCAGGGTCGCTCGAAACGACTGCACCAGATCGTGGGGCAGATTTCGGATGAAGCCGACCGTGTCTGTCACGAGCAGAGGCTGACCATCTGGCAGCTCCATGCGACGCGTCGTGGTGTCGAGCGTGGCAAAGAGCTTGTCCTCCACATAGGCCTCCGAGGCGGTGAGCTTGTTCAAAAGGGAGGACTTCCCTGCGTTCGTGTAACCCACGATCGCCGCATGCGGCACCGGCACGCGGCTGCGCTCCTTGCGCATCGTGTCACGCTGCCTCTTCACGTCTTCGAGATCGGCACGCAGCTTGTCGAGCCGCTTGCTGGCGAGCCGGCGGTCCACTTCAAGCTGCGTTTCACCCTCACCACGTGCGGCACCCGCGCCACCCACGCCCCCCCCGGCGCCGCCGCCCTGGCGGTCCAAGTGCGCCCACATGCGCGTCAACCTTGGAATCGAATACTCAAGACGGGCCAGCTCCACCTGCAGCCGCGCCTCGCGCGTTTTGGCCCGCATGTTGAAAATGTCGAGGATGACCTCGTGCCGGTCGATCACGCAAATGTCTCCTTCGCTTTCCCAGGCCCGCTGCTGCCCCGGGCTGAGTTCATTGTCCCAGACGATGCAGTCGGCACCCAGCGCCTTCGCCTGCTTCATGAGCTCCTCAGCCTTGCCGCTGCCTATGAGATAACGTGCCGTGTGCTCACGTGCGAAAACGAGTTCCTTGCCGACGACGTCGATTCCGAGCGTTCCCACCAGTTCGCACAGCTCTTCGAGCAGGTCTGTGGCTTCCTGCTTCTGCCGCCGGTCAAAGTAAGCCCCGATGAGGAAGGCGCTCTCGACTTGATTGGGTTTTTCACGGATGTCGAACATGGAGGGGCGAGTATGGAGCGCGGCGGCGCATTGCCAAGCTGCGTATTCCATGCCATGAAGGCCCCCATGACACGTCGTCTCCTCTTCGTCTGCCTCTGCTTCGCTCTCACCGCCTGCGATTCATCGGACACCGCCCCCCTGCCGCTGAACCTCTACGAATGCGACGCCGGTGAGGCCGCCGTGCGCCATCTCATCAGCAGGCTGCCTGATTTGAACCCCGGCGTTGCCAAGAGCTACTCGATCGTGCTCGGCGAGATCAATCGTGACGGCATGACTCCTGCCACCGATGCGTTCACCCGGCGTTTCGACGACCTGAAGCTCAAATTCGTCAACGCTCAGAATCTGAAGGACATCGACCCCGACCACACCATCGTCGATCCCGACACACGTCTCGCCGCTTTCATCCTGCAGCTCCGCAAACTCCAGTCCACCAGCGCCACGACCTGGAGCGCCGAGGTCGGCTGGAGCTACAAAAAGGAGTTTGGCCGCCTGAAGCTGCGCATTGAGATCAAAGACGGCCAAGCCAGCGCGGTGGTTGAAGAAGAGAAGTGAAATCCGTGTTCGGCCTGAAATTACTGCTCTGGATTTGCATCCTCACCCTGATCGCGGGCCTGGTCGCCCAGTTCTGCGGTTCGGACATGGGCCTCATGCTCGTTTTTGGATCCATGGCCATGGGTGTGTTTCCCGCCTTCCACTTTGCCTCTCGGGCCGGCAGCCGTGACAAAAAACGCCCTTGAAGACGAACCGAAGGGTGGGACGCCGGATGGCCGTCCGCCATCAATGCAGCGCGCCGTCATCCTCCACGTTGTCCACGTCAAGCTGGCGGACACGTTTGCGGTCACGCTCGGCCTGAACGGCAGTGCGGAGTTTTTCGCGAACGGCCTCGATGCCCGGAATCGCACG
>DAORHS010000456.1:0-4440 GCA_035438165.1 Prosthecobacter sp. | reverse complement strand
GTGTTCCGGTAACGACGATTCAAGTCTTCAAAGACCGCCATGGTCTTGGCGAACTCGGTGTTTGCCACGTTGATGCGCATGCCGTCTTGAGCCTCGGTCAGTGTCAGTGTATCCCCTTCTTCCACCTTCAAGTGTGCCAGCGCCTCCTTGGGAAGCACGATGCCGAGGGAGTTGCCGATCTTGCGGAGTTTGAGTTCAAGTGTCATGTCCGCAGCGTAGCCACAAATGTTATTACGTCAAGAGGGCCGCTGCTTCGGGGATCTTGCCGAAGTCACTGTGATTGAGGTCTTGCAATGAATCGGGCGAACGAGCTTGAGCGGCTTGACGATGTCGGCTGCTCACACGTCAATCACGCGCATGAGTCACCCCACAAAAGCTTCATCCACTCTCAAAGACGATCTGACCGTGTTGTCGGGTCGTGCTCATTGTGTTCTGGAGTGGGCGGAGCCGGTTTTGCGCCAGTTCCATCAGGCGAAAAAGTCGTTCAAGGGCGAGGATGGAGGTCGGCTGCGGAAACTCCACATCTGGATCAGGGTGCCCTTGACGCTGTGGCCTCTTGAGGTCTGTGATTTGATGCGCGAAGCCTTGGCTCATTGGCAGGCCAACACGGAGTTGAGTGAAAAGCAGCGCCTCGTCATCGACCTGCTCCCAGAACCGCCGGACGCTGAGGCTTGCGAAATCGTCGCCCGGCATGAGGAACTGGTGCAAACCGGAGCTTATGAGAACCTGCTGGGCAACGCCGCCAAGTATGCGCAGATGGAGGCCGATCTGAAGGCCAATCCTGAGTTCCTGGCCCACTGGACGCGAATCATCGCCGCGTTTGACCCGAAACGATTCGCCGATCGCAAAGGCGTGATCCGCCGCACGATGGGAACAGAGCGGAATCTGCGCCCCGGATGGGCGAGCCGGGTACCGGGACCGCGTGGGGAGTTCCAGACCGCGTTCGACGCCTTCTGCATGCGCTGGAATCTTTACGGCATGCAGCACGATGAGCCGCTGCTGCTCAAGCTGTCGGTGACGCTGACGCCCAATGCCACGATGATCGTCGTCCCTGCCTGCTGGTCCTTTGATCCGAAGCGGGACATCCGCTGGGGCGAGATCGCCAAACTGCATCGTGCCCGCGCACGTAATCGACAGGGTGCTGCGCTGAAGGAAGGAAAAGAGCACCGTCGGAAGCTGGCGATGAAGCTGGTAAAGCTGGATGCGGAAGCAGCCCGGCGCGGACTCCGGGGCGAGGCCAAGCACGCCTTCCTCTGCGAAGGACTCGGCTGGGTGCCAGGGACGAGCGCCAAACGCCTCAGCAGGCTGCGGACGGAATTCAAAAAGTAAGGACACACTTTGGGGACATTCAGTTCCCTGTCTCCAATGCGGTTGTGGGCCTATCGCTTGGGCCGTCATGCTTCCCTTATCCAAAATCACCGATAGCGAAATCGCGCCACATGCAGAGAAACCAACCCCTCACGCTGAAGCCAACCAGCCTTTTTTGCCATCACGAGTCGTTTGTGATCTGGCTGAATGCGATGCCTTCTCACCTGGATACAAAGGACCGCACGTTCCCGTGGTGACCGCCTTTGGCGGGAATCGATTTCATGAATGTAGGATGAGCGGTTGCTTCGATCTCGACCACGCCATCGCTGACAATGTCACAGCACTTTATCGTTCCGTTCGGCGACTGTCCCTTGAGGACAGCCAGAAGCCCTGGGATGACCTCACCTTTCGGTTTGGTCCACGCTCGTTCCTCTACGTCACTGAAACCAGTGTGATCGGTTATGCCGATAACGCCGATGAAGCGGAGGCGCTGGCAACCCGCTTCCACCAAACCTACAGCAAACCTCCCGCTCCGAGAGGCGGCTCCTTTCACCTGATCAAGACGGGCCGCGAGATAAGTCGTGAACGCGTGCAGCTTGGAACGGACACCATTCTCGACGAGCAGGCTCTCATCCTGCACTACGGCAGTGACAGCGGGGAATGGAGCGAGAACTTCGTCGCCAAACTTCGCGGAAACAGGCACGGCCTCTCCATCTTTGAAGGCACACCGGGAACCGGCAAGACCTCCTACCTGCGCCATCTCATGGGCGTGCTCACAGAGACGCATCGCTTCTACTTCATCCCACCAGCGACCATGGGAGTGCTTTCAAACCCCGACTTCATCGGTTTCTGGGCCGAGCAGCGGCGCCGTTATGCCGACATGAAGTTTGTCGTCATCCTGGAGGATTCCGACGCCGCTCTCATGACCCGTGGTTCCGACAATCGCGAGCAGGTCAGCGCCATCCTCAATCTCTCCGACGGCATGCTCGCCGACTTCCTCCGCCTCCAGATCATCTGCACCATCAATTGCAGAGCCGCCGACATCGACCAAGCCCTGCTACGTCCAGGCAGGCTGCTCTGCCATCGCATTTTTAACAGACTCGAGTACACGCAGGCGTCGCGGCTCGCAGAGCGCCTCGGCAAAAAGCTCCCCAGCGTGCAGGACTACTCGCTGGCGGAGGTCTTCGCGGGATATGAGACGAAAGAAATTCATCGCCCACGCATCGGCTTTGCTGCTTAATGCCAATTCAAGATATGAAAATCGCGTGCATCGACTTTGAAACGGCTAATCACAGTGCAGTCAGCATGTGCGCTGCCAGTGTGGCGGTCTTTCAAGATGGCGAGCTTGTCGAATCACCCTATTGGCTGGTGAAGCCGCCCAAAGGACATGGGTTCTTCCTACCGGACTGGACTGAAGACATCCACGGCCTTTCGTGGTTAGATGTTCAAGACGCACCTGAGTTCTCCGTGATAGCCGCTGAATTGCTGGGGTGCCTGACCAAGGCCGACATCGTGGTTGCTCATAATGCCCCGTTCGACATGCGTGTGTTGAAACAGACCTTGGAGCATTTCGATCTCCCAAGCCCAGGTTTCCAGTACCTCTGCACTTATCGTCTGGCGGCACGAGTCTGGCCTGAGCTGCCGAATCACCAGCTCAACACCGTTGCGGCGCACATCGGTCATGAGTTTCAGCATCACCATGCCCAATCCGACGCTGAAGCAGCCGGGAGAGTGCTGTTAGCGATGATGGGGCATTTAAAAACCTCATCACTTCAAGAATTGATGGCGGTCACTAATTTGATGCCTAAGCCATTCAATCAGCAGGAAGAATCATAGATTATTAATGCGGTTGCTCCGACGACGCCCAACAACGAGATACCCTTTCACACCACAACCAAATGCAATTCGACAAAGCAGCTTACAAAACAGCAAAAGAACGGATTATCAGTCTCATAAAAAGCTCACATGACTGGGAAAACACGGAGGGTTTCATTGCTGATGGAGTGATTTGCCCGGATGTTTATGAGAAGCAGCCCCTTCGGATTCTTTGCATCCTCGCAGAATCTTATGGGTACGATGGAAACAAAGTGGAAGATATTGAGGATCAACTCCGAACAGATCTCATGGGCCTTGCCAAACCACGCGTGCAAACCCCTAAAAAACTAGCAACATTACTTCACCTCATCCAACGATCTGTGGAAACGGGCACCAAGGTTTCTCGAGATGAATGGAGAGAGATGCCTGAATTTTTTCGAGCCCTCCCCGAGAATACAGTCATCTTACAAGAGGCGCTTTCCAAGGTGGCTTGGATCAACGTAAAAAAAGCATCTCGCGCCGAAGGCACGAAGATGGATGCCGAGGAAGTTTATGACCATGCAAAGCGTAATGAGCATGTGTTACGCGAGCAGATTCAATCCATCGCTCCGAATTTAATCTTCGTCTGCGGACGAGTGCCCTTCCAGTCCCTTCTGGACATGGACTTGTTGGGTTCCGGCGTTCAATCTGATCGATTGTGGAACCTGCAAGAATCAAAGAATGGAACGTGGGTTATTGAGATTTCGCATCCGGCTTTCCCCAGAGATTGGCGATCATATGATAATCTTTTCAGAAATTATGAACAACTTCTGGCCCAGATGGCCTTGTTAGGAGCCTTGCGATAAAAAAGCCGCGCAGGTTTCCCCGCGCGGCTTGATGATGAGATCGGACCAGTTGCGAAGCAACTGGGCTACTTTACTTCGCGGCTTTCTTGAGGGCCTCGGCCTTGTTGGTGATTTCCCAGGTGATGTCGGGATCGTCGATCTTGCCGAAGTGGCCGTAGTTGGTGGTCTTGGAATAGATCGGGCGCAGGAGGTTGAGCTGCTTGACGATGTCGGCGGGCTTGAAGGAGAAGACCTTCAAGACGGCGTCGAGGATCTTGTCGTCGCTGATGGTGCCGGTGCCGAATGTGTCGATGTGGACGCTCACGGGCAGCGGGTGACCGATGGCATACGCGAACTGCACTTCGCACTTCGAGGCGAGGCCGGAGGCAACGACGTTCTTCGCGACCCAGCGGCCCATGTAGGCGGCGCTGCGGTCCACTTTGGACGGATCTTTGCCGGAGAATGCACCGCCGCCGTGACGGCCCATGCCGCC
>DAORHS010000455.1:0-4463 GCA_035438165.1 Prosthecobacter sp. | reverse complement strand
GGCCTGGATCTCGCCGAGGTAGCTGCCAAAGTCTTCGCGGAACTCTGGCACGTCTGGCAGGTGCTTCGGCAGTTTGCCTTTCAGATCATCGGGGTTGATGCCCCACTGCGCCTCGCCGCTGCCCTTGACCCATTTGCGATGCACGTTGGTCGGACCGTGCCAGAACAGGAACGGCGCGCCTTTGGGCCTAGCGGCGAGGAAGGAGGCGAAATTGCCACGCACCTCATCATAGATCTGCTGCTTTGCCGCCTCGACCGCGACGCCCTGCTTCATCAGCTTGTCCACGTTCTGTGAGAACTGATTGCAGCGGCCGCCGGACTTTTGATACGCGTAGGCCTGCTGGCCAAAGGGCGCGTCGGCCGGATCGCCGGGGCTCCAAACCTTGTACGCTTTGCCGATGTGGTAGCCCTGATCCTTCAGCAGCAGCGGAAAACTCGGAATCGCCATGTCCCACACGGCGCCATTCAGAATCGCCGCACGGCCGGTGTTGAAGAAGTAACGTCCGGACAGGAGCGAGCTGCGGCAGGGCGTGCAGCTCGGTGCATTCACATAGGCCCGGCGGAAAAGGGCGCCTTCACGGGCGATGCGGTCGATGTTCGGCGTTTTGACGACCTGGTTGGGGGAGGGGAACTTCTCGTGCTCCGCATAGATGCTCGCGTAGCGGCCCCAGTCGTCTGCAAAGAGAAACAGGATGTTCAAAGGCTTGTCCGCCGCAGCGGCAAAGGTGGTCAGGGCGAGGAGGCAGAGCAGAATTCGCATGGTCGCCTGATAACGGGACGCCCATGGACAAACATTCGCCAAAATCGGCGACAAACATCGCATCGACAGTCCTGCATTGCTCCCGACTCTGCTCCATCATGATGCACGCCCTGCTCGACACCACCCAGGTCATCGGCACTCTCTCGATTGAGGGAGCCCCTTATGAAGTCTGTGCCGAAGCTGTCGCCAGTCACGATCGTCACAGCAATCAGCTCACTGTCCAACTGCGTGCCTTCCTCCGGGCTGAGAATCAGGACCACATCGGCGAAATCACCACGCCTTCCTGGCTGCCCGAACCTCAAACGGTGGTGGAGCATGTCGAATCCGGGGAGGCGCATGAGGTGGCGAACGACGTTTTCAACAGCTGGCGGCAGAAGGTGGCGGGCTGTCTGCCGAAGTAGCCGGACAACGGACGCCCCGTCTTGGTGGTTGCACAGCGGACGTTTCACCGCATGAATGCGCGCGCATGAACAACCTGAGAATCATCTGCCTCGCGACGTCTGTGACGCTGGCCTCCTGCTCCGTCGGGCCGAATTTCAAACTGCCGGAGGTGCTGATGCCCTCGAAGTGGAAGAACGGTGGCCGCGCAAGCACGGCTGACATTCCGGTTCCTGGCGAGTGGTGGAAACTGTTCGGTTCCTCCGAGTTGAACCGCCTGGTGGACAAGGCGCTCGAAGGAAATCAGGAATTGCGCGGCGCTTTGGCGCGGGTCGAGACGGCTCGTGCACTCGTCGGCACACAGCAGGCCGACTGGTTCCCGCAGCTCAGCATGAAGAATGCGATGGCGTATGAGCGGCTGTCACAGATCTCGTTTGGCGCGAACCTGCCGGCGGGAATTACGCTTCCGGAAACGCAGCGCCGCCGCTTCCAGAATCTGCTCGAGCTTGGCTGGGAGTTTGATTTTTGGGGCCGTGTACGTCGCGGGGTGGAGGCTTCCAAGGCCTCCCAGTTCGCGGCACTGGAAACGCTTTCCGCGCAACGTCTGACTGTCGCCGCCGAGGTGGCGCGGCTTTATTTCCTCACGCACTCGCTGGACCGGCAGATGGAGG
The DNA here is from genome assembly GCA_035438165.1 of Prosthecobacter sp. Lineage (GTDB taxonomy): Bacteria > Verrucomicrobiota > Verrucomicrobiia > Verrucomicrobiales > Verrucomicrobiaceae > Prosthecobacter. The sequence continues at coordinate 2,655 of DAORHS010000455.1, read as the reverse complement.
TAGTGCGTGGCACTCAGACATGGCGTGATGAGGCTCTGAAACTGCAGGAGTCCCGCTTCAAGGGAGGGCTGGCGAATGAAATGGACGTGGCCCGTGCGAGAACCGAACTGGAACTGGCTCATAACGACCTTGCCGCACTGGAACGTCAGCGGGGCAACGCGGAGAACGCCCTGGCGGTCATTTGTGGTGAGATCCCCTCGATGTTTCACGTTGCCAAAAGCACCAGCCAGCCTTCGTCGCCGAAGGTGCCGGGCGGACTTCCTTCCGCCCTGCTGCAACGCCGTCCGGACATCCGCGCGGCCGAGCAGAAGATGCGCGAGGCCAATGCCAAGGTGGGTGTCTCCAAGGCGGAGTTCTTCCCGGCCTTCAGCATTGTCGGAAGCGGCGGTCTGGAGAGCATTGGCGCAGCAAAGTTCTATGATTCACGCAGCCGGGTGCTGCCGATCGCTCCGAACATGACGCTGCCGATATTTCAGGGCGGCAGGCTGCGGGCCAACTTGAAGGCAAGCAAAGCGGCCTATGAAGAGACGCTGGCCAATTACCGCCAGAGCATTCTCGTCGCGCTTCAGGAAGTCGAGGACAGCATGCTGGACGCACGTGCGTATGCCAAGCAGGCGTCCGCGCTGGATGCCGCCATTGCCGCCGCCCAGGAGACGCAGCGTCTCGCCGAGCTGCGCTACCAGAAAGGTCTGGCGAGCTATTTTGAGGTCGTGGATGCGAATCGCACCGTGCTGAATGCCAAACTCCTGTCCGCTCAGGTCGAGGGACAGCGCCTGATCGCCACCGTGGCGATGCTGAAGGCGCTCGGCGGCGGGTGGAAGTGAATTCGAGTCCAGTTGCGGCGCAACTGGACTACTTTACCTGCACCCACACCGGCGATGACCACGCCATGTTGCCGTCGCTCTGCTCAACGCGGAGGTAGTAGCGGTTTTCTCCCGCAACGGGGGATTCGTCAGTGAAGGTCTGCTCGAAGGTCTTTGCGTTCGGCTCCCACTGCTGGTGGTTCTGCTCGTTGCGAACGAGCGTGACGCGTTTGATGGGCGCGGTGCCGTCGATGCTGAACTTGAGGACGGGTTTGCCGCTCAGTTGGATCTCGGTGCCGAGAAGTTTGTTGTTGCAGGAGAACTCGACGAAAATTTTGTCGGTCGCGGCGATGGTGCGGCGGGCGTTGAGGCCTTCAATGATGCCTTCCCGCGTGAAATCCTTCACATAGACGCCGCCGTAGCTCGTGTGCGTGCTGATGTGGTCGCTGTTCGCCCACACGCCGAGCTTGTGGCCGAGTTCGAGAGCGTGCTGGTACACGCCGTTGTTCTTCTCGGTGAAGCTGCGGATCGGTTCGCCAACAACCGGTTTGCCGATCACGGTCGAGGCGTGGTTGTATTCTTCGCCAACGCGCAAGCCGACGGTGGGCTGCGGGGCGTTGAGACCTTCGTAGCTGACACGTGCTCCCTGGAAGATTTCGATCACGTTTTCGACGCGATGGTCGATCGGCGGGATCTGATCCCAGTCGGTGCCCATGCCCGTCGCGCCAGTGTGCGAGATGGCGGTGACAGGCTGGCCATAGCGCGTGAGCACATCCCAGAGTTCGGAGGGGTGCAGTTCGGGCTCTCCTTCCTCCTTCACAGGGAAAAGCTTCTGCCAGGGCGATGCGAGGTAGTTCTTCCGCTGGATGTAAACAATGGGACCACCGCGCTGGGCGAAGACCATGTTGCGATGGCCATAGGGCCACCGCTGCTCGCGCTCATAGGCATACATGCTGGTGAAGAAGCCGGGCGCGTAGAAGACATCCACGAGCTTCTGGTTCAGCCACCATTCATAGGGTGTGTAGATCTTCGCGATGTCCGTGTGGTCGCTGGTACCGAGCGTGTCGAGCTTGCCCATGTCGATGGCGTAGCGGAACTGCTCGACGATGCAGCCGTCGTTGGCGGTGATGCAGTTGGAGACGTCCGTGTGGCGGTGGTAGTCGCCCCAGTAGAGCTTGTAGGTCACACCGTCGTGCGTCCAGGAGCGGCGGTCGTCACGATCGCGTTCGGGCGTGACGGGATTGATGTAGGCGGGGAAAGGTTCGCGCGGTTTGAGCGCGGGTGCGGCCACGAGCGGCACGTCCAAACCGGTGGCCACTTTGGCGAGATGTAGGCCGCTGTTGAGCTGCAGCTTCGAGGTGCGCAGGTCGCTGGGCCAGACGAGCCACAGGCTGCCGTCCTTGCCGAGCGCATGCGTGGTCTGGCGGTCCTGCGAATAGACGCTGTCGGGAATGGCGAAGGGCTTCATCCACTGCTTCGTGGCGGCATCGTAGCGGGTGAGCGCCACACGCCAACAGTAGGCCTTGAAGTAGCGCACGGTGAGCCACGGACGGCCTGCGGCATCGAGCATGAGATGCGGCAGATTGACGGCGGCGACTTCGTTGGCGGCGGGTCTGCCTTTGGCCTTGGCCTGTGCGGCCTGTTTCTTGGCATTGGCCTCGGCCTTGGCTTTCGCTTTGGGATTGTTCGCACGTGGTGCCGCCGGGGCGGCAGGTTTCGGGCCGGGGAGGTCGGCGAAGAGCGCATCAGGTGAGGGAACTTCCTCGACCTTGTCACTGCTGAGATCCCAGTAGGCGATCACGGTGTCCTTGCGGCCGTTCAGGCCCTGCGGATGACCGTGTGCGCGCATGTC
>DAORHS010000454.1:0-4466 GCA_035438165.1 Prosthecobacter sp. | reverse complement strand
GGACTCCATCTCGGACGTGACCACGATCGTCTCGAAATCGACAATGCGCGAAACGTTCTGATCCAGCGCGATCGGTTTGGGCTGGATCGTGAGCTTGTCGCGCTGCTGGCGGGCGTAGTTGAGCACGTTTTGGATGAGGCGGTCGAGACGCGCGGTTTCCGCCTCCACGACGCCGAGCTGGCGTTTCGCGATGGTGTCCCCCTGTGATTCGGCGCGGTGCGCGGCCATTTCAGCGTAAAGGCGGATGTTTGTGAGCGGTGTCTTCAGCTCATGGGAGATTTGATTGACGAAGGTCACGCGCTGCTGGGCGACGCGGATTTCGCTCGCGCTTTCGTGAAAGTAGAGCCAGCCGACGACGAACACGAGCACGATGCCTGAGCTGACGCCGAGCAGGATCGGGAAGAGATAGGGCTTCGGAAACTCCTCGTCAGCCGGCGTGTAGGCCATCTCCCACTGCGAAAGGGGCTCCGAACAGGCGCGGTGCGCTGCTGGAGGATCTTTGGAACCGGGCAGCTTTTTGCCCCATTCATGCAGCGGGATGCCTTTAACCGTGGTCAGCATCATGCGTCCGGGCGGGATGGCCAGACCGGGCTGGGGCAGGCGTTGGAACAGGGAGTTCATCAGTTTCTGCGGATTCATGAGGGCACAGCTCAGACTGCCGTCGGAAAAACGATGCCAGTAGATGAAGACCGAGTCGCCCACATGCCAGCCGCTCCAGGACATGGGGGTTTCGGACTGCACGGGCCGGTCGTCGATGTGGTACCCGAACATTTTCAGATACGTCATCCATTGTGAGGCACGCTGGTGAAACGACGAGAGTGAGCCGACCCCATGGGCGACGCGCTGAAAAGGAGGGGCACCATCCTCCAGTGCGGAGATGAACTGAGGCAGGCTGTCGGGGTTTTGGGTTGAGTCGAAAATGGCCTGGACTCGTTCGGCGGAGTCGAAGCCCTGGCCTGGTTGATAAACGGCCTTGCCTTCAAAGGTCTCCACGGGCGAGGAACTGCCTGCGGCGGCCCATGCTTGGGCGACCCAGGGGTGCGTGGCCAGTCGCTCGGCCATCAGTCGGGCCGAGCCGATGCTCTGGGCTCCCCAAGTGTCGAGACGATCGGTGAGCTGCCGCATGTCATGGAGGAGGTGTTGATCGGCGGAACTGAGACGCTCGGCGAGGATGGCCTGCATCGAGGCATCCGTGCGTTTTTCAGCATCCCGGATGAGGTAGGTGCCCAGCCACGCCAGAAGGGCCAGAGGCAGGATGACCAGGATGATGAACAGGATGGTGGAGCGGCGTTGGAACATACGCGAGGCGCATAATTTAGCCTCGCGATCTATCAGGTCATCTAAATTTTATAAAATCCATAAAATGAACCGGGGCGGACCTTTGAGTCCGCCCCGGTAATTTGCAGGTGTTTCCAACAGCCAGAAGGATAAACGCACCTCAGAAATGGTTGATCGGAAGGTCGCTGGCCTGTGCCACGTTCGCTTCGATCTGGGGCCAGATTCGCACAGGCCCAAATGAATGCGTCAGCAGCTTGTGAGCAGGTTGTAAGGAAGTTGTAAGGCGCGGACTATCTCCTCACGATGGACCAAACCCATTTGAACGGCCAGGTGATGGCGACAATGATCGCCCCAATCAGGGCAGCGACCACGTTCATCGGCAGGAGCAGCAGGCGAAGCACGGGATTGAGCACCTTCTGCAGCACTTCCATCCGCGACCATGCGATGGTCAGCACCGTGATGAGGATGATGCCCGCAAACTTCATGATTTTCACCTTCAGAGGGCCGAGCGCTTCAAAGAAGTCGTGAAAGTGAAGCTCTGAAAGCAGCAGCAGTCCGACGTAGCCGATCAGGATGAACGCGGTGTGCTCCAGCACGGGATATTTGGTGATCATCTTGAGCGCCACGCCCGCTACCAGCCTCAGTGCGATGATGCCGATGGTCACGCCCACATAGACCGGCCACAGGTCCTTGGGGCTCAGCGCGATCGCCGCCACCACATTGTCCACGCTCAGGCTGAGATCCATGAGCGCGATCATGGTGATCGTGCCGGCGAAGGTCCGATGGTGCACGTTCACCGCCTCGCCCTCGTCTTCGCCGATGTCTTTTTGCCCGACAAAGTGCGCGCACATCAGCCACACGAGATAGAGCGCCCCGACGAGCATCACCCAGTGGTTGTGGATGATCCAGGAGGCAAACAAAAGCGCCACAACGCGGAAACCATACGCACCGATGTAGCCGATGTTCATCGCCGTGCTGCGGCGTTTCTCGTCCAGATGGGATGCCATGGCCGCGATGGCCAGCGCATTGTCCACGGACAGCAGGCCCTCGATCAAGACGAGGCCCATGATGACGGGCAGGGCATGGACGAAAGAGGCCCAAAGTTCGGGCAGGGAAACAGCAAGGAGGTCAGCAGGCATCGGCGCGCATGATGGAGGACGAGGCCATGCTTTCCAGTACCATTTGCCCGGAAATCAAATCACCTCATTCCGCATCGCGGAATGAGGTGATCAGCGTCCTTTCGAAGTTATGTGTGCAGGAAGGTCAGGAGTAGGAGGACTCCACGCGCTTGGCCACGTCCTTGTAGCCGTAGTCCGCATTGTAGATCTCTTTGAGAGCCTCGAGGCTCGCGGCCTTGTCGCCCATTTTCTCCAACACGTTGGCCAGTTCGTAGAGGACCTCTTTTTTGATGGCGTCCATGACCAGCAGCTCCTTGGAGGCCTCCATCAGCGAGGTCTTGGCGAGGTCGTTCATGTTCTTGCGCTCGAAACAGCGGCCCAGCATGAGGATCGCCTTGATGCGCATGTTGGGGTTGGACTTCGCCTGCTGAAGTTCGGGGATCGCCTCGGTGTACATGCCGGCGTTGAAATAGGCCTGCCCCAGCTCATAGCGCAGGGTTTTGTCCGTCGGGTTGCGGTCCACACGGGTCTTGGCCTCGCCAATGACCACGCTGGAGCGCTGACGGCGGATTTCGGCCACCTGCGCACGCTTGTCGTCGATGTCGGGCGCGTTGGGGTTGGACTCGATCTCACGCTCATACTCCTCGATCTTCTGATCCTGCACCTTGTCACGGATGATCTCGATCTTGCGCTGAAGCGCCACGTCTCCAGGGTTCAAAGTGAGCGCGTAGTCATAGAACATCAGCGCCTCCTCGATGTGGCCGAGCCTTTCGTAGAGATCGGACATGCGCTTGACGATGACGATGTTGGTCTGGTCCGCGTTGTACTGTTCGATGGTCTCCGCGAGGAACTGCTCCATCTGCTCCTTGGTCATGCCCTGGCGGCTGAGCATTTCCAGCTTGGCAGCTTCGCCGGAATCCTTCATGGCGTCCTTGAAGTTGGCGGAACCCCAGCCCTGGCGCAGGATGGAGCTGCGCGCGGCGGCGTCCTTTTCGCCCTTCGCCGCGTCCATGTCTCGCGGGTCCACCTTTCGGATGGCCGCATAAACCTCGGCGGCCTTCTCGGGCTGCTCATAGGCCATGTAATGCTGCGCCAGCTTGTGCATGTGCTTGGTGTTTTCCGGGTGGCCGGCACGGATCGTCTCCAGAGCGAAGGCGGCCAGGTCCCAGAAGTGGAGCTTCATCGCGATGTCGTAGAGTGTCTCGTTCGCGTTGAGGTTGAAGGGATCCTTGCGGAAGACGTTTTCCTCCATGTCTGCGATCACTTCGGCGGGCTCTTTCTTCGAGCTGGGTTTGAAGCCGCCCAGGCCGAAGCTGAACTTTTTGCCGCCGCTTCCGCCGGTTGCCTCGCTCTCGGCGCTGCGCAGCAGCTTGCGGCCATCGAGGAAGCCGACATTGGCCGTCACAATGGGCAGCACCTGGTCAACGACATACTCCCAGTTTTTCCGCTCGGCGGAAATGAGGGCTTTCTTCCAAAGGGCTTGGTACTTGGGGTCGAGTTCGGCTTCCTGAACGATCATAATCCTGGGTGGTCTTGGCGGGTTAAAAATGAGTGGTGATGGCGGTGACGGCTACTTTTTCCCTCCGCCAAACCATGAGGCGATGGCGTGCAGTTCCGCGCCCGTCCCCTCGGTCAGTCCCTTCATGCTGAATCCGTGCTCAAAGAGCACCATCCAGAAGAAGGTGGCGACGAGGAAAGCGAGGGTCCAGAGGACTTTGGAGAGGATGCGCATGCCGGTAATTTATTCACTCTATGAAGAAAAGGCGGGAATCGTCCAGCACGGAGTTACGCAGGCGAAAAATGGCCGCCGGATCACTCCTTCTCAAACAGCAGCCGCAGACTGTTCAAACACACCACCACCGTGCTGCCTTCATGCGTCAGCACGCCCAGCGTCAGCGGCACGATGCCAAACAGCGAAGCCACGGCCATCACGACGACACTCCCGAGCGAGATGATCAGGTTCTGTTGAATGATGCGCCGCGCCCGTTGGCTGATGTGCCGTGCGGCGAGCAGCTTTTCGATCTTGTCCTGCATCAAGACGACATCGCTCTGCTCCAGCGCCGCATCGCT
>DAORHS010000453.1:0-4467 GCA_035438165.1 Prosthecobacter sp. | reverse complement strand
GTCGTGCTCGCCTTTTTTATCGCCACGCCATTCACCGCGATCTGGATGCTGCCGAAGTTCTACCAGTCGCGCTTCTACACCGCCTATCAGTTTCTCGAAGAACGCTTCGCGCTGCCCGTGCGGCTGCTCGCCTCGGGCCTGTTCATTTTCCGTGTAGCCCTGTGGCTCGCCGCCGCCACCTACGCGCCTGCTCTCGCGCTGGAAAAAGTCACCGGCATTCCTTTGTGGATCACCATTCTCGCTTCGGGCACGCTCACCACGCTCTACACCGCGCTCGGTGGCATGCGGGCGGTGATCTGGACGGACGTGATGCAACTCATGGTCCTCTTCGGCGGCCAGCTCCTGATCGTCATGGTGGCGCTGGGGAAGATTCCCGGCGGACTCGGGGGTGTCTGGGACACGGCAGTGACGGATGGCCGCATGGACCTCAGCCTTTCCTTCAGCATCGCCGAGCGCGTCAATATCTGGTCCCTGCTGCTCGCGGGCGCGTTCCTGCACCTTGTGCAAATGGCCACCGACCAGGTCTCCGTGCAACGTTACCTCACCGCAGGCAGCCTGAAGGAGGCGCAGCGCTCCTTGTGGATCAAACTCTGGTTCGTCCTGCCTGTGCTCGTGCTCTTCTACGGCACCGGTCTCGTGCTCTACGCCTTCTACAAAATCCACGGCGACCCACTTGCCGCCGGATTGATCGCCAAAGAGGACCAGATCCTGCCCTACTTCGTCGTCACACAGCTTCCCGCTGGTCTTCCCGGCCTGCTCATCGCCGCCATCTACGCCGCCAGCATGTCCACGATCTCCGCCGGCCTCAATTCCCTCTGCTCCGCTACAGTCGTCGATTTCAAGCAACGCCTTTCCAAGGCCCCGGCGCGCGCCGATGCCCAGCAGGTCTCCAATGCACGCTGGATCACCGTCGGTTACGGCATCCTCGTCATGGCGCTGGCCTTCGCCGTCTCCAGAATGCCTGGAAACCTAGTGGAATCCGTGAACACGGTCATCGGACTCATCGGCGGCCCGCTGCTCGGCCTGTTCTTCCTCGGCATGTTCACACAGCGTGCCGACACACGTGGCGCTCTCCTCGGCTGCCTCGCAGGCTTCATCGGACTGTTAAGCATCTACCTTTATCAGAGCGGCTTCTTCACCGCAGAGAAACCCGCACCAGTGGTATCCTTCATCTGGTTCAGTCTCTTCGGCTGTGCCATCACCATGATCGTCGGCCTGCTCACATCCGGCCGATCTGCCCCGTCGTCAGACCTCCGTCGATGACAATGATTTCACCGGTGATGTAGCTCGCGGCCGGCGAGCACAGAAACGTCACCGCGCCCGCGACATCCTCCGGCGCACCGACACGGCGCAGCAGGATCTTCTTCTCGTAGTGCTCGAGGACCGTTCGATCTCGCGACTCCATCCACGTCGCCGTCAGCGGCGTCTTGATCAGACCTGGGGCGATGCCGTTCACGCGGATGCCATGATCCGCCAGCGACACGGCGAGCGACTTCGTCAGCATCACCAGCGCCCCTTTGCTCGCATCATACGCGCAGGAATCCATCTCCCCCTGAAAGCCGTTCGTCGAGGACGTGATCACAATGCTGCCGCCGCGCTTCTCGGCGACGAGACGCTTCGCAAAAGCCTGCGCCGTGAAAAAAGCGGACGCGAGATTGAGCTGCATCGTCTTGTCCCAACGCTCGCGGGTCATTTCAAGGAACGGCAGGTCAAAGAAGCTGCCTGCATTGCAAATGAGCGTGTCGAGGCCGGGTTCGAGCTCGAAAGCCGCATCGATCAGCCGTTGCGGGCCGTCATTTTGCATCAGGTCTGCCTGCACATAACTCGCGAGGCCTTGCACCGAGTCTTGAAGACCATGAAACACCACTTTGGCTCCCGCTTCCTGCAAGGCCTTTCCCATCGCCAGGCCGATGCCCTGCGAGGAGCCGGTCACGAGTGCTGCGTGGCCATCAAGAGAGAATGCTTTCATCGGCGAGCTTGAGGTATTTCAGGGTGTTGGTGCAGGTGATGCGCTGGACGACTTCATCCCCCGCAGCTTTGAGGGCGGCGATCTCCTTCTCGTAGGTGCTGATGAGCTTCACCACCTTGCCGCTGATCTCTGCGGCGTAGCTGTAGAAAGGCGAATCACTCCCCCAGATGAACTTGTCCGGATAGGCGGCGGCGAGATCCGCGGTCACGCGGCCAGGATCACTGTAGTCGCTGTCAAAGCGGCGTTCGCGAGGAGCGATGTACGGCAGGTCATCCACGGCACCCACGCAGTGAATGCAGTGCGCCGAGTTGTCGAACCACGCATTCGGCAGGGCCTGGATGCGGTCGAGGCATTCCTTGTCGTATCGGCAAGAATGCGCGGTACAGAAGCGGATGTCCGGATTGGCCTCCGCGATGTCGATGATGTCATGCGCCTGCGCCCAGAGATCGTCTTTGGCGACGCTGCTGTGGATGATGAAGGGTACATCCCATTCGCGGGCGAGATCGAGGAAGACTTTGCCCTCATCCGAGAGGCATTTGATGAAGGACTGGATGATGGTGCTCTGGATCTTGATGCCGTGGAAACGGTATTCGCCACGCAGCTTGACCAGTTCCCTGGCCTGCGCGTCCGTATCGCGCATCGGATCGACCATCACAAAGGGCAGGATGCGTTTGCCTTCCTCGGGAAAGAGCTTCTGGCACTCATCGAGGAGGCGGCGGTTCTCAAAGGCGTACGGCACCGTTTCGAGCCCATTCTGTCCAAAGCCGATCCCACCACTGCGGAACTTCGTCACGTCCATGGCCGCGTAGCTGACGAAGGGAAACGCGATCCAGTGGGTGATGCCGAGCGATCCGCCCTCATGCTGCATCTGCACGAGCTGCTGCGAGTAAGGGAAATCGCCGTGCAGGTAAAACAGCAGGTCGGCGCCGAGGTGATTGTGGCAGTCAATGAGCATGATGGGATTCAAACGAGTCGTGCAAAGCCTTGTTGCGGCCCTTGAGCGGCTTCAAGCGGTGTTTTGGCGACGATGGTGAGCGCTTCATCCAACGCTTCCAGCATGTTGGCGACCTTTTTATCATCGTGGCACCACGTCACATAGAGCTGGCTGGACATCAAATAGCCGCGCTGGAGCATGTGCCGAATCATGAGTGGTTTCGCCGCCGAATTCGCGAACATTAGCGATGGCGCACACGGCATGCCACCGATCTTCAAACCGAGCGTGGGATGCCGTGAGGCCACCTCGCGTAAACCGGCCTGCAAGCGCTCGCCGAGGCTCCAGACGTGCTTTTGCACGCCTTCACGCCTCATTTTGCCAATGCAGGCCAGCGAGGCCGCGGTGCCGACACCATCGGTCCAGTAGCTGCTGGAGATGAAACTGTTGTTCGAGGCCTCCATGACGTCGTTTTTGCCGATGATGGCCCCGGCGGGATAGCCGTTGCTCATCGCCTTGGCATAAACGGCGATGTCCGGCTCGATGCCGAGCACCGGCGCGGCACCGGGGAAGCCGAAGCGCCAGCCGCTCGTGACTTCATCGAGCACGAAAACCGCTCCGGCGGCATGGCAGGCATCGATCACGTTTTGAAGGAAGCCATCGCGTGGAAACTCGCTGCGCATCGGCTCCATCACGACAGCCGCGAGTTTGCCGTCGAGCTTCTGCATCGCGGCGCGGAAGGATTCAGGATCGTTATAGCGAAACGGCACCGCCGTACCCGCCAGCTCACGCGGCACACCGAGCGGTTGCAAACCGGGCAGCAGATGGCCGTCGAGCGCCGCATCATCGCCGAGGTTCGCGGCGAGATACCAATCACTCCAACCATGATAACCGCAGAAGGCGATGCCGCTTTTGCCCGTCGATGCACGCGCAATGCGCACCGCGAGCCCGAGCGCTTCGCCGCCACCGCGTGCGTAGCGCACCTTGCCCGCCCACGGATGCAGATCGAGCAGCACATCGGCGAGTTTCACCTCATCTGGCGACGCCAGCGTGGCATAGCTGCCGAGGTTCACGCGACGCTTCACCGCCGCGTTCACCTCGTCATCCGCATGACCGAGCAGAATGGCTCCCACACCGCCTGTGAAGTCGGTGTAGCGCCTGCCATCGAGATCCCAAATGCTCGCGCCCTTCGCCCGCGAGAAATACGACGGCCAAGTTTGAGGATCGAAAAGATGCGCCCGCTTTGATAGCAGACCTGTGCCGCAGGAGATTTTCGTTTTGGCTTCTTCCCAGAGTGCAGGGCCAAGTATTCGGGGCATTCCTGCCCCGTCAATGGGGCCAGGAATGGCCACATTACTTAGTTTCAACAACCGCAGCGCGTTTTCGCGGAAGATGTCGTCGAGATCGCCTGCGGTCATGCCGGTGTCTTCGCAGGCTTCGCGGAGACAAAGCAGCGACTCGATGCCCACCGTCGTGTACTGGCCGAAAATGGTCAGTTTGTCCGTGCCGAGGTCGGGATGAACTAATCATTATATAATTAACCTGGTATGCAAGTCTGTTTCACTAT
>DAORHS010000452.1:0-4468 GCA_035438165.1 Prosthecobacter sp. | reverse complement strand
TGCGCACCAGAAACGGCAGGCCGCTTTTGTTGTTCGCATCGCGCTCGGTGATCAGGCCGCCCAGCATGGCGGTGGCACGGTCGGAGATGATGAGGCTGTTGGACATGCCCTGCTCGCTGATGTTGGGCACCTGGTTGCCATTGATCGTGGTGAAGGTGGAGATGTCGTTGTTCTGCTGCTTGAACTCGAGCATGACCTCCGCGTCGTTGAAAATGTGCGGGGTGATGTCGAGCTGAAGACGCACCGGAATGTACTGTGTCGTGGAGGTGAAGCCGCCGCCGACCACGCCGCTGGTGTAGCTCTGGCCGGCAATGGCCACCTGCTGCCCGATGTAGATGCGGGCGGGCTGATGATTGAGCGTGGTCACGGTGGGTTTCTGCAGCACGTGAAAGCGCCGGGTCTTCTCCAGGGTCTGAAGGAAGATGCTGAGGTTTTTGTTGATCTGACCGTAGGCGGTCAGGCCGCCGAGCGCCGCTGGACCGCCGGCACCGAGAAATCCGGCGATGTCCTTCAAGTTGGAAGGATTGGCAAAGGCGGTGCCCTGGGTGTTGAGAACCCCGCCGACAAGTCCGTCATCGCCCACCTGCTTGAGCGACTGAATCCAGTCGAGCCCGAAGTTGAAGTCGTCCCCAACGGTGAATTCACCGATGATGGCTGAAAGCAGGATCTGACGCGGACGCACATCGAGCTCCTCGGCGAGTTCCTGCAGTGCCTTGATTTGATCGGGTGGTCCGCTGGCGAAGAATTTGGAACTGGCGGGATCGGCAATGACCAGCGTGTTGGCGATGAGGATGCTGATGGGCTTCTTGGTGATCTGCAGCGACGAAGCCGTGCTGCCTGCGCCAAATCCCTGCCCCAATGAACCGCTTCCTGATCCTGATAACGCGGACGAAGATCCCGGCCCGCCGCCGTTGAGGCCTGTCCCATAACCAGTTCCCAAACCAACGGTTTGAGAATCAGCCGCCGCCTGTGCGGGAGCCGACGGCTGAGCCTTCTCCTGCGATTCGAGACTGTCGTTCCTGCTGGTGGGTTCGTTCCGCATCAGGGCCTTTTCCGCGATGCTGAGGAAGACCGAGAGGTCGAGGTAGTTGAGCTTGCGTGAGAAGTAGCGGCTTGAGGACGATTCGGCATCGAGTTCGTGCACGAGGGATTCGATCTTCTGCATGTCGAGCGGACGCGCGACGACCACGATGCTGTTGGTGCGCGGCACGGCCTGCATGATCGGTCTGGCGGCATCCGCCGAGGTGCTTCTCAGCGAGACGAACCGCGGGGAGTCCGGACTGGCCACGTTCCCGGCATTGGATGGAGCTCCCCCAGGGGACGACTGGGTTGCTGAAGAGCCGCCATCAAGGCCGAGCAGCACCTCCAACTGTTCGACCACCTCCTGGGCCTCCGCACGCTCCATGCGAAACGTTTTGTGCACGGTCTCCATGGGCGGCTGGTCCACCTGTTTGGCCAGTTCCAGATACGCCCGGATGGTCTGCGAAGCTTCGGTGATGACGAGCGACTGCGAATTGGGCACGGCGAGAATCTTGCCATAAGGATGCAGCGGGATGATCTGCTGAAACGCGGCGGAGGCATCGTCTGCGCCGATGTGATTGAGCTGCAGCACATGCGTCACGACCTGATCCGCATCCGGCAGGTCTTCGGAGCGCAGGATCATCGGCACGTTCTGCGAGGACGGCTGGCTCCCGGTTTCCGCGGCCATCAGCTTGAAAAGATTGCCACCACTGGGAACCAGCGCGTAGCCGTGCATGAGCAGCCCCTTTTCAATGATGGTGCGATATTCCTCGTCGCTGAACTCACCGGGAACGTCAATGGTGACGACGGCATTCTCCAGCCCGCGATCACGCAGGACCTTGCGGCCGGTGACACGGAAGTACTCGGCCAGCACCTCGGCAACCGGAGTGGCGGTGAAGCTGATCAAGTTGCCGGCCGAGGACGCAGCGGCGCCGGCACCTGCTTCAGGGCGTGCTGGAATCTGCGCCTGCAGTCCGGAAAAGGACATCAGCGCAGCAAGGAGTAGGATCAATGCAGAGGAGTTCATGATTGGGCGGACGACATGCGAATGCGTGAAACGGAGGAGCGGATCATTTGGGCGGGTCCTCCACTCCCGCGACGGCCGGCACATGCAGGCGGCTGAAATGGAGGGTGGACACCACGCTGGAGGGATCGCCGCTGTCAGGCGCCACCTTGAGTTCGGTCACCCTGCAAAAAGACTCGGGGGAAAGGATCTGATGCATCCAGCGGAAGACCGAAGGCAGAGCCCCCTTCACTGTCAGAGTCACGCCGACCTCGCGGAAAAACTCCGCGTTCACCTGCTCATGAAGCTGCTTTTTCTGCACCGTCAAACCATGCGATGCCGCCGAAACCAGCAGTCCCTCCAGCAGTTCTTCGCTGGCCTGGTTTTCACTCGTCATCGGCGGCTGCGAGGCCTGCAGCCAGTTGAGGCGCTGTTTCCACAGGCCTGCTTCGGCCAGCATCGCCCCGGCCTCCATCTGCCTGAGATCGAGCGTCTGCTCGCGCCGCTCGATGCCATGCTGAAGCCGCAGCAGACGCTGCGAGAGGATGGCCCCGCCGCACACTGCGGCCAGCACGCCCAGGATCAGGATCAGGCGTTTTTCACTGGCCTTCATGAACCGCACCTCCTGCATTGAGGGTTCCTTCGGCGCGAAACTCCGCACGATTGTCCTCGCGAATGGAGGGCACGGGAAAATTCCACGCATGACTGCGCAGCGCCACGCATGCAGCGAGCCTGTCTTTGAAGCCGAGCGCCTGGTTCACCGTGGTGGCCTCCCCGCTGAGAATGATCCTGTCGTTGGTGATTTGAAACTCCTTCAGTCGAATCCCCTCCTCCGGCAGCAGCGACACGATCTGATGAAACAACTCCATCGGATACAGGTCGGGATTGATGGCGCCCTCCACCGCGAGCCAGTGCGCCTGAGCCCTCGCCACTTGATCAAGTTCAGGCTGCCGGACGATGAGTTCGGCCTCCGCGTGGTTGAGCCGGTTCTCCCGCCATTGCAGGCGCAGCCACCACGCCCCGAAGAAACCAAGATAGATCATGGCCGCCGCCGCCAGCATCAGACGCGCCACCTGTGTCTTCTGCTGTTGCTGTCGCATCACGGCCACCTGCACCGGCAGCAGGCCGCCCGCATTCACCGGAGGACGCGGGTCGGGTCGGGATTCCTTGCTGACACCCGCCTCCACGAACAGGCAGGCGAGTTGCGGCACGAAGTCCGGCTCGCAGGCCGTCCAGACATGGATGGCCGAGGGTTCATCCATGAAACCGTGTGCTTGCAGCGCCGCACAAAGATCGCGCAGTTCGAACGCCGCATCCACGTCCAGCACACGCGAGGCCAGCACCGCCACATGCAGCAGTTTGCCTTCACGGGTGAAGGCCGCGACACAACGCCCCAATTCCTTCCAAACAGCCATGCCGTTTTCAGGCAGCGGAAGCATGCAGGCACTGGGCTCAAAGTTTTCGGGCTGATGGCTCCACCCTCCGGAGACCAGCGATTCTTCAGTCAGCGCCAGCGTGGCCACCAGCACCCGGTTGTCTCTGCGCATGACCGGCCAGTGCATCCACAGAGATGCGTTCCCTGCATTGGACAATCCCAGGGCCTCCCAGCGCAGGGCCACGGCTTCATCAGGAGATTCCTGCTGGTTCAGACACCAGAATGGAGCGCTGTCAAAGGCAATGGCCTCCACGCCCATCAACGCCCCTGAGGCATTCTCAGACCGCAGCCAAACACCGCCCTCGTCCACCCACGTCTCACGGATCTCTTCACCCGGAAAACACAGCGATTGTGGCGCGGACCGACGGAAGGAGGCAAGCTTCATGGCCGTGCTGCCCCCTCCACGGGAAATTCGCGCCATTCAGCGATGCGCGGCTCGCCGCTCCCCATGTCCACGACCAGCGCGATGCCACAGCGGGCGTCCCCCGCCGTACCAATGCTTTCGACGTGACGTGTCTGCCCTTCGAGGGTCAGCCGCGGCAGCATCTCCGTGTTCGCTCCACCAAAGGCTCCCAACAGCGCCATCACCTCCTCGAGAGTCTGCAACGGTTCGTCATCCGGTGTATGAGGCAGCCCATCCGGGCCATTGCGGGCGCTCACCAGACGCCGGGCATTTTCCAACGCCGCCTCCGTAGCCGCGGCAATGACTTCCGCCGCGGCGCTGTTCAGATCCAACTGTCCGCTGCCCCTCAGGGTGAACCAGTTTTTCCAGTCTGGTTTCGCCCCTCTCAATTCATCCACACGAGCCGCCAGATCCACCTCATCAAGACTGCGAAAAGGCCGGTTCAAGGGCATTCCCGGCCGGCCCAGGTGCTCATAGTCGAGTTTCTCCGCGCTCCCAGGCCGACGTTTCACATCATCCGCATCCGTCCAGTACATAAGCGTTGCCGCGATGCCCTGGGCATCTGCCAGTGACAGGCCCCATGACACAAAAACACGCTCCAGCACGG
>DAORHS010000451.1:0-4474 GCA_035438165.1 Prosthecobacter sp. | reverse complement strand
ACACAAGTTCGGCTTGATGCTGAGCCGGATAATGATCATGCTCGTGCTCGTCGTGCAGGCGCTGAATTCGTTCAGCGACAATTTTGTCAAAATGCTGCTGATCGCATTGTCGATCATCATCGCCAAAGACTCGTGGGTCGGCCGCCACATGGAGCTATGGCTTGGTGCGATCTTTTCACTGCCCTACATGCTGTTTGCGCCCCTCGCCGGCTACTGGTCGGACCGCTTCTCCAAGCGCAACGTCATCATCTGGATGCAGGTCATGCAGATCGTCTGCTTCGTGTGGCTCGCGCTCGCGCTGTGGATGAAGCGCGTTCCCGGCTCGCTCGAAATCTGTCTCGTCGGCTTTTTCGTGCTGGCGGTTCAGGCGGCGGTGCTCAGCCCGGCCAAAATGGGCATCATGAAGGAGCTCGCCGGGTCACGCCGTCTCGGCCGCGTCTCCGGCTGGCTGCAGGTCACGATGCTCGCCGGCATCCTCGGCGGCATGTGGGCCGGCGGCATGTGGTATGGCGCCGAATATGAGAAAACAGGTGATGCGTGGATGTCCGCGCTCTGGCCGCTGATCATCATCAGCCTCTTCGGAGTCGGCGAACTGATTGCCGCCCTCTGCATTCAGCAGACCCCCTCGCATCCCGAGGTGCACTGGCGCAAAGGCATGGGCTGGGAGCATTTCGAAAGCGTCAAGATCGTCTTCCGCCGCCGTTCCATCCGTCTTGCAGCGCTGGGGGTCACCTACTTCTGGTTCATCTCCAACGCGATCAGCTTCATCCTTGTCACGCTCACGAAGGAGCTGCATCCTGACACCGGTCATGGCGACGGCCCGATGGAACTCGCCAAAGTCGCCGGCATTCTCGGCATCGGTGTCATCAGCGGCAGCTTCTTTGCCTCCCACATCAGCCGCAATCGCATCGAGCTCGGTCTCATTCCCGTCGGCGGCTTCGGTCTCGTCGCCGGTCTGCTCTGGTCCGGTCTCGCCACATTGGGAAGCAGCTGGATGTATGCCGGCATCATCTTCACCGGCGCGGCGGGCGGCTGTTTCATGGTGCCGCTTTACGCTTTCGCGCAGGACAAGGCGGAAAAACACGAGAAGGCCCGCATTCATGCCGGCATGAACTTGATGGACTGCCTCGGCACGCTCGTCGCCGTCGCCATTGTCGGCCTGATGAAGTGGGCTGGTTGGAGTTCTTCGACGCAGTTCATCCTGCTCGCCATTCCCACCTTCGCCGCCGCCATCTACATCATGCGTCTGCTGCCGCAGGATCTCGTGCGCTTCCTCATGCTCGCCACCATCCGCGCCCTTTACAAGGTAAAGGCCGTGCATGGGGAGCGCGTCCCGGCGACCGGCGGCGTGCTGCTGCTGCCGAACCACGTCAGTTATGTCGATGCCTTCATCATTGGCGCGGCCACCCGGCGTCCGGTGCGTTTCGTCATGTGGGAGAAGCTGTACAATCTGTGGTGGTCGAAGGGCCTCATGCGCCTCATCGGCACCGTGCCGATCTCCGCCACCCGTGCGAAGGACGCCATCCGCGCCGTCGCCACCGCGCTCAAGGAAGGCGAGGTCGTCTGCCTGTTCCCCGAAGGCCAGATCACCCGCCATGGCATGGTGAATGAACTGCGGAAGGGCTTCGAACTCATGGCACGTCAGGCTGATGCGCAGGTTGTTCCTGTTTATCTCGACGGCCTCTACGGCAGCATCTTTTCCTTCCAGGGGGGCAAGTTCTTCACCAAGCGCCCCAAGCATCTGCGCTATCCCGTTGAAGTGCATTTCGGAGTCCCTCTCGGTGCACGTGAAGCCACGACGGAAGCCGTTCGCCATTCGATGCTCGCCCTCAGCGATGAAGCCTTCCTCGGACGCAAAAGCTGGAGTCATGCCGGGGAGGACAAGGTGGCCTTCGCCAACGCCAAACGACTTGCCGAAGTGGAATGGTACCGAGCCGGAGATGTCTTCGTCAGTCTGGAGCCGGAAGGAAGTGTCATCCACCGCACCGTGAAGGCGCTCACCCAGCTGATTCCCGGTTCCAAATACGTCGAATGTCCGAGCGAAGCACACGCCACGCATCTCATCGCTTTCGGCACACGTGCGACTCTGTCAAAACTCACAGGCCACGAACGCCTCGCCTTCTGCCTCGACAGTGACCTCGCTCCCCTGCCCGCCGCGCCGGCATTGCGCGGTTACATGGATCCAGAGACCGGCATCCTCGTCTCCGCCGAAGTTCCCGATCCCCACATGCCGGCAGACGAGGAAGGCGGGCAGCTCGGCAGGAAGCCCAGCTCGCTGGGACGTCTGCTGCCGGGCTTGAACATCGAATCCACCGCCGATGGTGTACGCATCAGCGGCCTCATGCCGGATGACGACCGCACCGTGAGCATCTTCGGCGTAAAGTTGGACGACCAAGGCTTCCTTGTGAACTGACAGGTTACTCAGCCATGAAGAGCGCCCGTGGAATCAAGGAGACTCCGGCCCAATAACGCATGGCTGACAAGCGTGTTTGTGGCTCATTCATGATCCACACCGCCCCCTTTGGCGCGATCCAGCGATTCTTTGGAAGAGTTTTTCATGCGGCCGCAGGGGCGAAGGATTCTTTGAGGACGGCTTGGAGGAGGTGGGCGGCATGGGGGGATCGCATAGCGCCTCGAAATCGGCCCATATCAGGCCGCGAACTCGCGGTTCCCCAGATGCTACTCGACGGCACCGAGTCACGGCAGGGCTGAGATGCCAGGGCAGACGCGCCAACGTAAGCCCTGGTCGTGGGCGAAAGTATCGTTTGCTATTCTACCAAAGCAGACGACAGACCCATCGCAAGTTAACCTGATAAAGGCTAAGCTAAGTCGTTCATCAGGTCGTTTCTTTGGTGTTCTGAAATCCGATTACGGAGCTTACTTCAGCAACTGTTCAAGCTGACTGAACCCAAGAAAATCGATATGAATACCAAAATGTATGTGGGCAATCTGCCCTTCACCGCCACCGAAGAAGACGTCAAAGCCCTCTTCACCGACTACGGCACCGTTACTGACATCCACCTGCCCATGGACCGCGACTCCGGTCGTCCTCGTGGCTTTGCTTTCGTGACCATGGACTCCCAAACCGCCATGAATGAAGCCATCCGTGGCCTCAACGAAAAAGACTTCGGCGGTCGCAACCTGACCATCAATGAAGCCCGTCCGAAAGAAGATCGCCCAGCAGGCGGCGGCGGCTACGGTGGTGGCGGCGGCGGTCGCGGCGGCTACGGCGGCGGCGGCGGTGGCAAAAGCGGCGGCGGTGGCCGTGGCGGCTACTCCGGTGGTGGCGGTGGCGGTCGTTACTAAGCGTCCCTCCCGACACTCCAACCCCCAAGAAATTCACGGCGGCATCCTGGCGACAGGATGCCGCTTTTTCATGGCTCTAGCGGCGGCATCGGGTCGAAACAGCGGCAGCTTCATACCACCGCCTCCGTCTTTTCAACGACGGCCTGAAACCAGCCCGGGCGCTCATCATGCGTGGGATAACGGCCCTTCAGATGAACCTCGCCATCCCAGATTGAGATCGGCAGAGCTGCTGTTCCCTCCTTGGCCAAAATCTCCTTCACCACCGTATTCTCAGCAAAGGCCATCGGCTGCTGCGCCAGATTGAAGCGCTCCACCTAAACGCCCATGCCTTTGAGTTGCGACAGCATCGCCGCGAAATTGACGAGATCAGGATCGACACTCGGACCGCAGATGCCCGTGGAGCAGCACATGGCAGGATCATAAACTTGGATCGTTTTCATGACGTGATCATTCTTGGCCATTCAGCCAAGCAATGAACAAATCAGCCCCCATTTTTGCGCTCTCATGTTCCTTCCTTGCAAACTGCATCTGACGCACGCTCCTGGCGAGGCTTCATGGCTCACTTCGCCTCATTAATGATGGCGATCGTGTCTCTCTCGACCTGCTCGGCGATACTTCTCAGTTCCTCGGCTTCAGACAGCGATGCCAGCAGCGCCGAGGGACGCACCATGCCGATCAGGGTCTTGCCGCCGTCTTCATAGACGGAAATGCGGCAAGGCAGGGCGATGTTCATGCCCATGTCGGCAGCGAGCACGGCTGCGGCCTGCTTCGGATTGCAGACTTCAAGAATGTGGCAGGCGTTCGGCAGGTCGAAGCCCTTGCTGGCTAGCGTTGCCTTCAAATCGTAGATGTGGAGCACGCCGTAGCCGTGCTGTTTGACAGAGGCTTCGAGGTCGGTCACGGCCTGGGCCGGAGTCTTGGTCGTTTCGACGATGTAGCGTGGATTCATAAATTGATTGGAGGTTAGCGATGAGAACTGAGCGCGAACAGGAGGCCCATCACGCTGCCGTAGATGGCTCCGCGCCACCACGTTGAGGTCAGCGGGCAGGTGCCAGAGCTGCATTGGCCGAAGTAGCCCATCGCCGAGCCTAGAGCGGCTCCGATGGCGATGGGAATGAGGAAGCGCGTCATCGGATTAGCAGCATTTGCCACCACCACAGCAACCGCC
>DAORHS010000450.1:0-4475 GCA_035438165.1 Prosthecobacter sp. | reverse complement strand
GCGAAGCCGGAGGGCGTCACGCCACCGCCTTACTACCCGGATCACCCCGTGGTGCGCGAGGAGTGGGCACGTTTCCTGAATTCGGTCTCAGGCATGGACCTGCGTTTTGGCAAGGTGCTGGCGCAACTGCGCACGGACGGGCTCGAGGATGACACGATCATCATCTTCTTCGGCGACAACGGCCGCCTGGAGCCGCGCGGCATTCATTGGTGCTATGACAGCGGCCTGCGTGTGCCGATGATCATCAAGTGGCCGAAGCATTTCCCTGCGCCATCGCAGGTCAAGCCGGGCAGCGTGGATGGCCGCATCCTCAGTCTCATTGACGTGACGGCCACCACGCTTGCGCTCGCCGGGCTGCCGAAACCGGCCTTGATGCAGGGACGCGTGTTTCTTGGTGACGGGGCCGAGTCGCCGCGCCGCTTCGCCTTTGCCGCCCGTGATCGCATTGACGAAACGCGGCAGCGCATTCGCTCCGTGCATGACGCGCGCTATCACTACATCCGCACGATCTCGACCGGTCCCATCTTTGCCTCGTTGAACCGCTACAAAGAGAAGTGCTTCGCCATCATGCCGGTGATGCGGGAACTGCACGCCGCAGGCAAACTGAGCGGGCCGCCGCTGGAACTGATGCAGCGCACCGGCCCCTGCGAGGAACTCTACGACACCGATGCCGATCCGCATGAGGTGGCCAACCTTCTGGCTTCGGACAAACCCGAACATCGCGAGGCACTGACGCGTCTTCGCGCCGCTCTCGACACGTGGATCGTTGAAACCGGTGATCGTGGCGAGATTCCCGAACCAGAAGAGGTGGTGGCTCCCTTTGCCCAGGAAATGCATCAATGGTTTGGCACGCCGGCGTGGGCACGTTCAGCGGATGCCCGATGAGCTTTTCAAGACCAGCGCATCGCCGGCGCTGCTCCTCTCATCGTGAAAACACCTGCGCCGCCCGTTGGATCAGCGGATCGGCAGGCAGAAGGGCCTGGGCGCTGCGGATGACCTGACGCGCTTCGGGAAGACGTCCGGTTTGCGCCAGGGCAGTTGCTTTGGCGCAGTAGGCGCCGGGCAGGCAGGGGTCGAGATCCAGTGCTTGTGAAGCAGAAGTTTGCGCGTCGTCAAACTGGCGCAGCTCGATGAGCGCGTTGGCGCGGTTGACCCAGGCCTTGGCATAGGCGGCGTTGAGGGCGATGGCGCGATCCGCGCTTTCCAGCGCCTCTTCCGGACATTTCATGCGACGCATGAGGATGGCACGGTTGTTCCAGGTGATGGCTGCGTCCGGTTGGGCGGAGAGGATGGCGTCGATCATGTCGCAGGCTTCATCGGCGGGAAAGAGTTCGACGATCAACTGGGAGGCGTTGTCGAGTTCTCCCATGCGGTTGGCCCGATGGGCGAGCAACAGCGCACGTTGAGTCCACTTCATGGCCTCGTCGCGATCGCCCAGGTTCATGGCCGCTTGCGCTAGGGAGGCGGCGGGGATCGGTTCATCCGTGGCAAGCTGCTGCGCTTTTGAAGCACTGCGGAAGGCGGCATCGAAGTCCCGCCGCTCCATGTGGATGCAGCTTTGAATCTGGTGCGCCTTCCAGTTCGCGGGGTTCGCTTTCAGCGCACGCTCCACCTCGGTGCTGGCTTTGCGGGGCTGGCCGAGATTGAGCCAGGTCTGGGCGGCATTCACGAGAGCATCGGCCTGCAGTGGCGAGTCGGGAGTGGGTGCCTGGGGTGGCGCGGTTCCGAGGAGGGAAGGAAACAGATTTTCCAAACGCTTCGCGATTTCGTGGAAGCTCGCGGGCCTCGCTTTGGGATCAGTTGCGAGACATTGCCGCAGCAGGGCCGCGAGAGGTTCGGGCATGTGCTCGGCGGTGCAGAAATCGGCAGGGCGGGGAGTGTCGGGGAAATAACCGATGGCGGAACAGAGCAGGGTGACGCCGAAGGCATACACGTCCGCCGCCGTGCTGCGCCCGGAGCGGCGTGCGAGCATCTCCGGAGCCATGAATCCATCCGTGCCCGCGATCACATCATCCGCATTGCCACCGGTGACTGAGAGGCCGAAGTCGCTCACCTTGGCGGTGCCGTCTGCGGTGATCAAAACGTTGGCGGGTTTCAGATCGGCATGCACGAGCTGTGCTTCCTGCGCCGCGTGTGCCAGTCCGCGTGCCATGTCGAGGCCGTGGCGGAGGGTCGTGCGCCAGTCGGTGAGACCATCGATGATTTCCTTCGCCAGGGTTCGCCCTCCCGCGATGTGTTCCATCACCAGAAAGGGAATGCGGTTGTACGTCTCCACGCCGTAGGCGAGCACGAGGTTCGGATGCGGGCTCAGCGCGACGGAATTCATCGCCTCCGTGACAAAGAGCTCGCACAGTTCCGGATCGGCCACGTGCTGGGGCAGGGGACTCTTCAGGGCGGCGAGCGAATCGCCACGGCGATAGATCTCCGGGCCGAGGCTGCGGCAGAGGTAAACGAGGCCAAAGCCGCCATGGAGAATCTTGAGCACTTCGTAACGTCCGCCGATTCGCTCGCCGGGCTGGAAGGGCACGGTTTGCAGAAAGTCGCACTCACGATCGATCTGCTCATGCAGTTCCGGATCGCTCAGCGGTCCGCTGTCGAGCCCCAGCAGATCGGCGAGTCCGCCGGCTTCCAGGGCGTGCCCCTTCTGGAGGCGGTCGAGCACGGAACCACCCGAACTGAGGGCTGACTTGGCTTCACCCGCATCGATCAATCCGCGCTTCAACGCGGACAGCAGATCACGCAGGCGGCGGGAGTTCGGATCCGGCGGAGGGGAGGACATGGCGGAAGTTTCAAGAAGGCCGGCTGAGCGTGGCAAACAGATCACGGATCTCCGCGTCCACCTCGGTGCTGTCCGCCGCATATTGGGCGATCTCCTCGCGCAACAGTCGTTGGTAGGCGCGGCGTGCGGTGACGAGGCGGTTGGCCACTTCCTTTTCGGTGAGTCCGAACTCGGCCGCCATGTCGCGCTGCGAGGGCGCGGCGACGCCGTCGAGAATGGGCAGCAGCATGAAGCGCTTGAAGATCTCGAAGTGCGTCTGCTTGCCGGTGGCCCGGCATTCATGCTCCAGCGTGTCCACCACGCGTGCGAGCAGCGTCCGCGCCCATGACTGGGTGAAGGCATCCTCGGGCGTGTGGTGATTCACGCCGAGGATGGCGCTGTTGCCTCCTTCCGCCATCACCTCGTCCGCCGCGACGAATCCGCCTGCGGGTCGTCGCTGCTGCGCCTGATCATGGCGGTGCGCGTTGGCGGCGTAGTGCTGCAGCGCGGAAAGCATCAGGCCGCGAAAACGCCCCCGACTGGTTTCAGCCTTTTCAAACAGCTGGTGCTGCATCGAGTGGAGGAAGAAGTCCTGCACCAGGTCCTCGGCCTTCTCGTGGCCGAAGCCGCGGCGGGTGAGGAAGGCCAGAACCGGCCGGCGGTAAAGCTGGTAGAGCGTGCCCAAAACTTCGCGCTTCTCGGTTTCGTCGCCGATTTTCAGGCGTGCCAGTTGCGACCATCGCGTTTGTGGAAACATCTCGCCCTCGGTGCTCATGCGCGCACGCTACCGGGCAAAGCGAAAACGGCAAGCCTGCCGGGGGGCGGGCCTGCCGTTGTCTCGCCGGAGCAACCAAGGAGCGGGACTTGCCAAGTCCCGTCGTTCCAACCCATCGAGGACGAGCAGGAGCAGGGCAGGAGGACGAGGAGGATTGGCGCTCCAAGGAGCGAAGGTAGCGGATGACCTGTCCGCTACCTTCGGTTCTGCTGTTCGTTTCTTGGGCCAAGGCATCAGGGAGGCGGAACGGGGTTGAACTTCAGGTGATAGCCTGCGTTGGCCGAGCCCGACTCCTTGTACTCCTTGATCGCCTGTTCCGGCGTGCGTGTGCTTTCGGTGACCCGGGGCGGATCTGCTTCGCGGATGCGCTCGACGAGTTTCTTTGCGGCGTCCAGCTTGTCGTCTGAGTCCGCTGCGGAGAGCGGCGCATGGACGGCGGCGAGGAGCAGAAGCATGAGTGGCAGTGATGTTTTCATGAGGGGTGCTGGGTTGAAGGGTTTGGATGAAGGCGGTGGTTCAGGCGGGGCGCGTGGAGCTGCGGATGGGTTTGCCCGGCAGCTTCACGCAGCCATCGTCCTGGCCGTTCACGGCGAACTGATCCCAAGGATCCGCCGTGGGCGGCAGCGGGATGCAGGGCCGGACGGGCTTGGGGAACTCAGGATAATCGGGCGGGCAGATGGGCAGGGTGCGGATCGTGTCCGCATGAGCGCCGGCAAAGGCGGCGGCGAGGAGGCAGAGATGGAGAAGAGTCGTTTTCATAAGGGTGGGGTGGGTTGAAGGATGAAGGCGGGGGTTTTGGGGTGTTGGGGCTTACCCGCGGACAGCGGCCACGGCGGTGGGGGTGCGGACCGGATGCGGGCGTTCCGTGAGAGCCTGCTTGACGCGGTCGGTGAAGGACTGGTCGGCCCGGGCCTGGGTGAAGGAGGCGCAGGCGACGAGGAG
>DAORHS010000449.1:0-4497 GCA_035438165.1 Prosthecobacter sp. | reverse complement strand
AAACAGCGCGGGCAAAGCCGCGCGCGCCACATCGTAGCCGCCTGCCAGATAGGACAAAAGGTAGAACCCAAGTGCCACTGACGCGGGCAGGCCAAAGAACTTCTCTCCAAAGAACCCGATCATCAGCGCCGATCCAGCAACAGCCACCGTCAACGCAGCCCAGCGCTCCTGCATCCAATGCGGAAGAAATGGCGGGGCAAAGCCGTGATCGTGGTCTTGCGCCGTGGCGATGGGTCCTGGTTTCGTTGGGAGCGGAGGTTCAGCGATCACGGCCTGCGCCTCATCTTTGGGTGTGCTCATCGTTGCGGGCTAGGTGTCATGGCTTGATTGAACGAATCAAAGAGTCGTGCCGAACAAGGCTCCCACGGCAGCGGTGAGGGCCATGGCCAGCGCACCCCAAAAGGTCACGCGGGCGATGGATTTGCCGATGGATGAACCTCCTGCGTGGGCGGCCACCGCACCCAGTAGGGCAAGAAATAAAAGCGAGCTGACGGAGACCGACCATGTCAACGCCGCCCGTGGCACGAAGAAAACAAGCAGCAGAGGCAAGACAGCTCCGGCGATGAAGCTGCCCGCCGAGGCAAACGCGGCCTGCACGGGGCGAGCGCTCAACGTGTCGGAGATGCCTAATTCATCCCGGGCGTGGGCACTGAGCGCATCCTTCGCCATCAATTGTGCGGCCACCTGTTTGGCAAGTTCGGGATCGAGTCCGCGGGTAACGTAGATGGCTGCGAGTTCGGCGTGCTCGTGGTCGCCGTCCGTGGCTAGCTCCTTGCGCCCTCGTTCCAAATCCGCGCCCACGGTGTCGGCTTGGGAACTGACGGAAACGTATTGACCGGCAGCCAACGACATCGCGCCTGCCACCAGCCCGGCCATGCCAGCGACCAGCACGCTGCTGCGGCTGGATTCGGCGGCGGCCACTCCGACAATCAAGCTGGCGGTGGAAACGATGCCGTCATTGGCCCCGAGCACGGTGGCGCGCAGCCAGCCGACGCGGTGGGTGCGATGGCGTTCAGTGTGTCTCATGGCAGTGCGAGTTCGAGGCTGGATGCGGCCAGACGTGCAAGCGCATCCGGGCCGACGGGTTCCTCTGGCTGCCAGGGGAGCCAGGCGGTGCGCTTGGCTTGCTTCTCCACGACTTCACGCAGGTAGCGATGCTCGGAGGCTTCGCGGCATTGCAGCAGGGGATCGCAGGAGCCGCTGTTGAGCAGGCTTTGATTGATGACCCAGGCGAAGGGCTCGATGCGGGCGCGGCGCAGGTCTTCCTGCAAAGCGGCGGCTTCATGCACGGGCGTGGCTTCGGGCAGGGTGACGAGCAGGATGCGGGTGAAGTCAGGATCGCGCAGACGTTCGAGGAGTTTGAGGACTTCCTTGGGCTGCGTGCTGCGGGCCTGGCGCTCGAGTTCTCGCTGATAGGCCTCGCTTGCATCGAGAAGGAGCAGCGTGTGGCCGGTGGGCGCGGTGTCGAGCACGACAAAGCGGCCGGTGCCACGGCCAACCTCACGCGCAAAGGCACGGAACACGGCGATCTCTTCGGTGCAGGGCGAGCGCAGGTCTTCTTCGAGCAAAGCGCGGCCGGCTTCGTCCATCGCCGCACCTTGGGCCAGCATCACTTCGCCTTGATAAGCGGCGGTTTCCGCAGCGGGATCGATCTTGCTGAGCGTGAGGCCCTCCACCTTGCCATGCAGCGTCTGCGCCACATGCGCGGCGGGATCAGTGGTGCTGAGATGCACGGAATGACCGCGACGCGCGAGCATGACAGCGATGGCGGCAGCCACGGTGGTCTTGCCCACGCCGCCTTTGCCCATGGTCATGATGACGCCGTGGCCTTGCTGCTCGATGTCGGTGACGAGATCGGCGAGGCTTTGCATCTCCGGCGGTGTCCAGCTGCTCTCATCCGCCTTCACACACTTTCCCTGCGCATCGCCGCTCAGCAGCACGCGCAGGCCGCCGATGCCGAGGATGTTGATGGGCCTCAAGGGCACGATAAAGCTCGGCATGGAGCTGATGAACTCTGCGGATGCAGTCAAAGCGGACAAACCACGCTGCTGCATGGCCTGCGCGGTCACGTCTTCCGGGCACTTGGTTTCAAAGGCGCCGTTGACGACCAGGCATTGGTTCCCCACGCCAATGCTGCGCAGTTCTTTGGAGGTGCGTTCCGCTTCACGCAACGCAGCACCCTGTGGACGGCTCACGAGCACAAGCGTCGTGGCTTTTGCATCGGCAAGCGTGTTGACCGTTGCCTCATAAATGACGCGCTGCTTCTCCAAACCGGCCAACGGTCCGAGACAGGACGTGCCACTGGTGTTGTTGTCGAGAAACTGATCCCACGCCTTCGCCAGGCTCATCAAGCGCAGCGTGTGGCCGGTCGGTGCGGTGTCGAAGATGACGTGATCATAGTCCTTCGCGGCGTCGGGATTGCCGATCAGACCCGAGAATTCATCAAAGGCCGCGATCTCGACCGTGCAGGAGCCGGAAAGCTGCTCCTCCATGCTGCGCAGCGCCGTCTCGGGCAGCAAGCCGCGCATGGGGCCGATCAAGCGCTCGCGATACGCCGCCGCAGCCTCGACCGGGTTGATATTCATCGCGTCCAGACCCGGCGCACCCGCGATGGGCGTGGGCTGGTTCGTGAGTTTTGTTTCCAGCACTTCATCCAGGTTCGAAGCCGGATCGGTGCTGACCAGCAGCACGCGTTTGCCCGACTCGACGAGTTTCAAGGCCGTCGCACAAGACAACGAGGTCTTCCCCACTCCGCCCTTGCCGGTGAAAAAGAGGAAGCGCGTCGCGGTGGCGGGATCGGGCTGGTAAACGGGCAGTTTCACGCCGCAGCCTCCTCTTGGACACCCAAAGCGGCGCGGAAGAAGGCCGGACGTTCGTCATGATTCGGATAGCGGCCCTTCATATAGACCTCGCCGTCGAGGAAGATGAGCGGCAGCACCGTGGTGCCTTCTTTTTCGAGAAAAGTCTTCACCACCGCGTTCTGAGCGAAGGCCATCGGCTTCTGCCCGAGGTTCTGGCGCTCAATTTTGACGCCCTGATTGGCAAGCTGCGAGAGCATCGCGGCGAAGTTGACGAGATCAGGATCAATATCCGTGCCGCAGATGCCGGTGGAGCAGCACATGGGTGGATCATAGACTTGGAGGGTTTTCATGGTGGTAGGGGAAAGGTGTTCGGCTCGCGACTGTGTTGCCAAGGGGTGCCTAACCCACGTGCGGAGTTCAAATTACTTGGCGAAACGGCCAAGTAAAGGCTTGGCGTTGCGCCAGATTTGGCATTTGCCAAGCCAGTTTGGACCCGGCCACTGCGGCAACTCGTGTGAGGGCAGTCTGTTGCAGCCACCTCAAGCACGTGACCGGTTATCCGAACGTGCGACTCTACGAAGGCGCGTGGAAGGAATACGTCTGACGGCACCGCCTGAAGGCGGGACCACGGAACCGTCCTGGGTCGTTCGAGATTTCCTCACGGCCGCCAGGCCTTGCTCCACAGCACATAAGTCTCGTGCATGGCCTGGCGCTCCAGCGGCGTCCACTCGGCGGTGCGTTCGTTGAGCGATTTGTATTCCCCCAGTCGCGGATCCTTCTCCACGGCGAGCTGGTAATTCTCCAAGGCGCGCTTCGTGTCACCAGTGCCCCAGTAACCGAGCACCAGCGAGTAGTAGTCATAATGAGCGCCGTGCTCGCTGAGCTTGGCGGAGGTTTCAAACTCGCGCACCGCATCGGCGTAGTCGCCCATGTTGAAATACGCCCAGCCTGCACGGTTGCGCATCGGCGCGTCATCCTGCAGTTCGACGGCCTTCTTCAAATCCTTCCGCGCCTCCTCCTTCCGGCCGAGCAGGGCCAGCACATAGCCGCGATTTGAATAGGCCTTGGCGCTGTCGGCATGCTGCTCGATCTGCTTGTTTAAAATTTCGAGCTTTGGCGTGGTCGAGACGGGTTCTGCGGCAAACGCGGGCAGGATGAGGACGAGGGCGAGGCAGGAGAGATGGATGCGGTTCATGGTCAGCGGGTGGTGATCAGGAAAACGTCACGTCATGCCGCCATCCTGCGCGGCGCTCTAAAACCGCAGCATGGTCGCGATTTGCATGAAGTTGGCGGGCGGGGCGGCCCCGGTGCCTGAGGCGAAGCCGCCGGGGAAGAAATGCGCGCAGGCGAAGTCGATGTCGCAGCACGGATTGAGTTGCCAGACGAGACGGACGTCGGTTTCCTGGCCCACGAAACTGCCGCTGCTGCCGGTGGCATCGTGGCGGCCGGATTTTACCCAGGTATCCGTGTCGCTGGCGAGCCAGATGCCGCGGTGCATGAGCTCGCACCTGAGCCTTTTCACGGGCTGGAAGCTGAGGCGCAGGGCGGGGTTGATCATGTTCTGCCAGGAGCAGTAGCTGTAGAAGCCGTAGAAGGCGTAGGTGGCGCCGTAGAGCGGATCGAAGCGCTGGTTGCCGCTGTCCGTGGGGTTGCTGTCGCCGCTGGCGTAGTTCAGCCAGAGCGCAAGACGCGGTTT
>DAORHS010000448.1:0-4513 GCA_035438165.1 Prosthecobacter sp. | reverse complement strand
GAAGAGGCTTTGGTAAATGCGCACGGCATCCTGGCCGTTGTCGCACTGCACGACCTCGTAGCCGCAGCGCGAGAGAATCATGTGGGCGACTTTGCGCAGATCATCTTCGTCATCGACGATGAGCACCTTGCCGCTGCCGTTTTTAAGCGGAACCGGCGCCATGTCTGACGGCTTGAGAAGCCGTGTGCCGCCGGAGCCTTCCGCGGCGGGCAGATAGACGCTGAACTCGGTGCCGATGTTCGGCGTGGAATTCACGCGGATGTCGCCGCCCATCTCGTCGATGAAACGTTTGCAGGTGGTGAGTCCGATGCCGTTGCCATCTGCTTTCGTGGTGAAGGACTCGCGGAAGAGGCGGTCGAGGTTTTCTTTGGCGATACCGCAACCGCGATCGCGCACGACGATGCGGACATGCGGGCCGGGCTTGAGAATCCCGTCGCCCGTGGCACCCACGAGATGATTGAGGGCCTGCACATCCATGTAGCCGCCATGCGGCATGGCCTGAATGCCGTTCATGACGAGATTTTGCAGCACCTGGCTGAGTTTGACCGGGTGGGCGATCGCATGACGCAGGTTGTCATCGCTGCTGACGCAAACCTGCACATTGGAGCCTGCGCCGGCGAATTCGACGGTGTCATGAATCAAAGCGGCGATGTCAGTGGGTTCCTGTTTGCGCGGCGCGGCCTTGGAAGCCGTGACGACCTGGGAGGTGAACTGCTTCGCACGTTTCAGGCCTGCGAACACAAGCTGCAGTTCCTGCGCCAGGGCCGGATGCTCCTGCACCTGCTGAATCAACGCGGACAAACGCACGGTGACCGGGCCAAGGAGATTGTTCACGTCATGCGCGATGCCCTGGGCCAGCGCCGCGAGGTTTTCTTTCCGGAGCTGAACGGACTGCGCATCCAGATCGTCGGCTACGAGCTTGGGCTCCGGCCTGGCGCTGCTGGCGGCCGCCTGCGCTGGACTGATGAGGATCGTGAAGTTCAGCAACTTGCGCATGCTGTTGAAGACCGCCCGCACACGCCATTTGCTGAGCACCGGCGTTTGGGTGCGCAGACTTTGCAAACGGCATTCGCATTCATGGCAGCCACCGTTTTCAACAGCCAGTTGCAGGCTTTGCCGCAGCGTCGTTGCATCGCGGTCACCTGCTACAAGATCATTCAGGCCCAGGCCGCGCAGACCTGTTTCGGGGTCGGCTCCCGCCAGCATGGCGGCGGCGGCGTTGCTGAAGAGCACCTTGGGGCCGCATTTGGGATCGCTGGCTTCGCTTTCCACGATCACCACGCCATCGTTCACTTGGTCCAGCGCCACCCTGAGATAATAATTGGCCACCTTGAGGTGCTCCAGTCCCTGCTCCAGTTCAGCGAGTGCTGCCGGAGTTGCGGAGGAGGTGGAGGGAGAGGAAGTCATGAATTATCCGCGTGATTCCGATCCATTTAGCAATCTCAGATAATTAAGACAACTTTAATTTTTGATATTTTGAGTTTTTCTGACTCCCACATTTGAGACCCGGTTGGTGGAGTGGCTCGATTGGTTCTGCCGAACTCGGTGAAAAACACCTTGCCGAAAGGCGCTTCTCCTTTACCATCGCCGCCCCTATGTCCAAAAATGCCGGTATCGCCAAGACGAGGAAAGCTTACGCCAAGCGGTTCAAAATAACTGCCACGGGTAAGGTGCTGCGCCGTAAACAAGGCAAGCGCCACATCCTGCAGAACAAGAGCCGCAAGCGGAAGCGCAACCTCGGTAAAGTCGCCCTTGTGGCGGAAGTGGATGTCAAAGCAATCAAGGCGAACATGCCGTTCTCCCATCGCTAAGACGACCACACGGTCCTGAAATCAGGACCACGATGAATCTGCCTGATTCCCTTTGCGGGATCTTCGAACAGGTGAGGCAGACCATCGCTACCCCAACAACAGCCTGATCAACGCAACAGATACATGTCAAGAGCCACCAACTCCCCCGCCAGCCGGAAGCGCCGCAAGCGCGTGCTGGCAAAAGCCAAAGGTTACCGCGGCTTCCGTTCCACGCATTTCCGCTATGCGAAGGACGCCGTCCGCAAGGCCGAAACCTATGCAACCCGCGACCGCAAGGCCAAGAAGCGCAGCTTCCGCAACCTGTGGGTGCAGCGCATCAACGCCGCCACACGCCCCCTCGGCTTGAGCTACTCCCGATTCATGGAAGGCCTCAAGTTTGCCGGCATCGATCTCGACCGCAAAGTCCTCGCGGACCTCGCTGTCAAAGACATCGCCGCCATCGAGGCTCTCGTTCAGCAGGCCAAGGCCGCGCTGGAAAAGAAAGCCGCCGAAGCTCCCCAAGCAGCAGCGTAACGCCGCAGGTTCATTCAAACCTTTCACCGCAGCCGGGACGTCATCGTCCCGGCTGTTTTTGTTTGAGGCTGGCGCTGGCTGAGGGGGCATTCTTTTCAGCGGCCTTTGATCATTCCCGTGTCGGCACTGTCACAGAAAACCGCGCTCTTCCGGGCGCGCCCGTCGTTTTCTTCTTTGATCCATGCCAGAACTTTACTCTCGTCGCAGCATTCTTCGCAAATTCACCGCTTTGGCCGCCTGTGGCAGTACCAGCGCAGCCATTGCTTCGGATAAAAAACGGCTGTTGATCGAACGAGTCGAAATCACAGTCCCCGGACTGCCTCCTGCGATGGATGGCTTTCGCATCGCCCAGCTCAGCGACCTGCACCTGGAACCCTTCACCACGGTGGCTGACATCCTGCAGAGCGTGCAGACCTGCAATTCTCTGAAGCCCGACATGGTGGCCCTGACGGGGGACTTTGTGACCCACAACACCCGGGCGGCTCCGGTGGTGGCGGAATTGCTCGCGCAACTGAAGGCTCCATACGGTGTGTATGCCAGCCTGGGCAATCATGATTTCTGGAGCGGAGCGCCGGAGGTCGTCAGAGCGCTCAACGAGCATAAAATCCCCGTGCTGCGCAACGAGACCCGCCGCATCCGCACGGACCTTGGCACACTATGGCTCGGCGGCCTGGATTCCGTGTACGTGAACAAACCGGACGTGCGCAAAACTTTGCAGGACTGGAAGCAGACTCAACCGCTCGTGCTGATGATGCATGAGCCGGACGCCGCTGATGTCATCGCGGCCGCAGGCGTGAAGGCGCTGCAGATTTCCGGCCATACACACGGCGGTCAGCTCGTCTTCCGCGGCAAGGCACCGATGACTCTCCGCCGCGCCCGTCATGGGAAAAAATACCTCGCCGGCCAGTATCAGGTGGGACCCTTGCAACTGTACGTGAATCGCGGCATCGGCTGCGTCGGGGTTCCGCTGCGCATTGGCTGCCCGCCCGAAGTGACGGAGTTGACCTTGCGCAGCCAGGAACTCGCACGAGCGTGATCCGCTGAGAACAGGAGGCCGGAGGCCTTTCCAATAGTTGCACCGGGGCTTTCCAGCAGCTAAGGGGCCGGTTCCATGCTTTCCGCCCTCGACTCCCTCAAAACCGAAGCCCTCGCCGCGATCGATGCCGCGCAGGATGAATCTACGCTCGAAGCCGTGCGGGTGAATTTCCTCGGCAAAAAAGGCAGCGTCACCGCTCTCAGCCAGGGCATGAAGGACGTGCCTGCCGATCAAAAGAAAGAAGTCGGAGCCAAGCTCAACGACGTGCGCACCGCCGTCACCGACGGCATCGAGTCGAAAAAACTCGCGCTCCAGGCCGCCAAAGATGCCAAGGCCGTCGAAGGCATCGACATCACGCTTCCAGGCCGTCCGGGGGCTGGCATCGGCGCGTTGCATCCGCTCACGCAGATTCGTGATCTCGCCATCCGCACGTTGCGTCGCATGGGCTTCGCGCTTGCCGAAGGCCCAGAGATTGAAACCGAGTGGCATTGTTTCGACGCGCTGAACACACCCGCCGACCACCCAGCACGCAACGAGAAGGACACCTTCTATCTTCCTGACGGCCGCCTGCTCCGCACGCACACCTCCAGCGTGCAGATCCGCACCATGGAAGCCGCGAAGTCGCTCCCCGTCCGCATCATCGCTCCAGGCGCAGCGTATCGCCGCGATGAGATCGACGCCACGCACCTTAGCGTCTTCAACCAGCTCGAAGGCCTCTACGTCAATCAAGACGTCAGCCTCGGCGACCTCAAAGGCACGCTCGAATACTTCTTCCGCGAGATTTTTGGCCCCACCACCGCCGTGCGCTTCCGCCCGCATTTCTTCCCCTTCACCGAGCCGAGCTTTGAGATCGACGTGAAACTCGAAGCCAAGGGCAAAGACGCCCGCTGGATCGAAATCGCCGGCTGCGGCATGGTTGACCCCGCCGTCTTCACCGCCATCAACAAGGCGCGTGGGGACACCCTCTTCGATCCCGACACCACCACCGGCTTCGCCTTCGGTCTCGGCCTCGACCGCCTCGCCATGATCATGCACGGCATCACCGACATCCGTCACCTCATCGACAACGACGTCCGCTTCCTCCAGCAATTCGCCGCTTAATCATTCGTGAATCAAATAGACGCTCGTTTTAGCCGCAGAGAGGCAAAGAGGC
>DAORHS010000447.1:0-4518 GCA_035438165.1 Prosthecobacter sp. | reverse complement strand
AAGACATTGAAGGCAAACGCCTCAAGATCGAGGCTGCAATCCGAAGCTTTTTCGTGGTCGGCGACGTGGAGCAAAAGCTCGCCTTTGCCCGTGATCCCCAGCGGTTTCGCCCGTTGATGACCCGCTTCTACCAAAGCCACCCGCAAACTCATCTC
The DNA here is from genome assembly GCA_035438165.1 of Prosthecobacter sp. GTDB lineage: Bacteria > Verrucomicrobiota > Verrucomicrobiia > Verrucomicrobiales > Verrucomicrobiaceae > Prosthecobacter. Next base: position 4,363 of record DAORHS010000447.1, on the reverse strand, counting down.
GAGTGGAAAAATCTGGGCTGGGTCCTGCCCGTGGAAGAACCCGGTTACCGTCTCGGCTACGCCCAGGCAAACTTTGCCAATGCAGAGCCCGTCAGCCTCATCATTGAGGAGGTGGCGGATGGAACGTTCCGGGTGGACTGGGAGAGTTCGGTACGCTACAGCGAATTGGACTGGGAAGAATTCATCAAAACTCAGCCCGCTTCGCCGAAGCTTTTCCGGGTCATTGCCTCCAAACCTCAGCACACACCACCCGCCGACTCGCCTCAGGACAGTGAAGTTCTCGAACTCAAGCATCCTGACGAAGACGACGTGATTTTTGCCTACTTCGACCGCAAAGACCCCAAATTCCAACCTCTCCTCCAGCAACTGCAGACCGGAAACTGGAAGGACGTCCCTTTAACACTGCGACTCTGCTATCCGGGTCCTGCAGGCAGCGGCAAAAGCGCACGGATCGCGGATGTCGAAGGCAAAGGATGGCTGATATTGCAAGGAACCAGGAGCTAGACAGTGAGCAAATCCAAAAGAACCAACCAAAAGGCGGCCCGGGGAAAGGCCAAGCCTGCCGCACGGAAACCGGGCAAATCTGCGCCCTCTAAAAAATCCGCGTCCAAGCCGGCCAGTCCGAAGAAAAAGGCCAAGGCCGCACCGGTAAAAAAGCCGCAGCCCAAAAAGAAGCCGGCTCCTGTCAAGAAAGCCGCCCCCAAGAAGCCAGCCCAAAAGGTTCTTCCCCAAAAATCCGCGGCCAAAAAGAAAGCCCCCGTAGCCAAGCCCGTGGTGAAGAAACCCGTGGCGAAGGCCCCCGTCCCGAAAGGCAAAACTCCGCCTGTCAAAGCCGCTGCCACAAAGCTGGCACCGACCCAACCGATCGCAAAACCGGCGGCAGTTGCCAAGCCTGCCACAAAGTCCGGTTCTGTCCCTGCGGTCAAGACGACTGCCAAGACGGAACCTTCACCCGCACCGGCTGCTGCCAAGGCTGAGCCTGCGAAAAAGGGACCTGCGCAGCCCTTGCCCGCGCCCGGCCCGACCAAGTCTGGAGCCTTGTTCTACGACTCGCACATGCACACCCCTTTGTGCAAACACGCCTGGGGGGAGCCCGAAGAGTATGCCCAGCAGGCGCTCAAAGCCGGTCTCAAAGGCATCATCTTCACCTGCCATTGCCCGATGCCCAACGGCTTCTGGCCAACGGTCCGCATGTCTGAAAGCGAATTCGACACCTACGTCGCCATTGTCCAGCGCGCAGCCGACGCCTTCAAAGGCAAGCTCGACATCCGTCTCGGCATCGAGAGTGAGTATTACCCGGGCTGTGAGGAATACATCGCCGGCCTCCACAAACGCGCTGACTTCCACTACGTGCTCGGAGCGGTTCACTGGCAGGCCAAGGAATACCTCAACAAATTCGAAACCGGCACCATCGAAAACTTCCGGCGCACCTACTTCGATCATCTCGCCAAATCCGCCGAGTCGGGTCTCTACGACTGCCTCGCGCACCCCGACCTGGTCAAAAACTACCATCCGGATTCCTGGTGCTTCGCCATCGTCAAGAACAGTGTTGCCGCCGCTCTCGACCGCATCGCTGCGACCGGTGTCGCCATGGAGTTGAACACCTCCGGCCTCAACAAAAGCTATTCCGAGATGAATCCAGGTCTCGAAATGCTCCGCATGATGGCCGAACGCAAAATACCCATCGTCGTCGGCTCCGACTCTCATCGCGCCATTCGTGTCGGCGAGCATTTCGTCACCGCCTTGAATCACCTCACGGAAGCGGGTTACGAGAAGGTCAGCTACTTCCTCAACCGCCAGCGCATCGACCTCAAAATCTCCGATGTTCTTGCCAGCTTGAAGAAAGCCGCCGACCACAACGCCTGACCCTGCCCCATGGTTCGCACCGGCATCGGTTACGACGTTCACCCCTTTGAAGAAGGCCGCCCGCTGGTGCTCGGCGGGGTCACCATTCCTCATTCTCGGGGCCTCAAAGGCCATTCCGACGCGGATGTGCTCAGCCACGCCATTGCCGACGCCGTTCTCGGAGCCCTCGGCGAACCCGACATCGGTCACTGGTTCCCCCCCTCCGATCCCAGCATCGAAGGCATCTGCAGTCTCAAGATCCTCGAAAAGTGCGCCCAGATCGCCTCTGACAAGGGCATGCGCATCGAAAATGTCGATTCCTCACTCATCGCAGAGGCACCGAAGGTCATGGCCCACGCTCCCGCCATGAAGCAGCACATCGCCACCGCCCTCGGCATTCAGCCCGATCAGGTCGGCGTCAAGGCCACCACCAACGAACGCCTGGGTTTCGTGGGTCGTGAAGAAGGAATCGCCGCCATGGCAGTCGCCTGCGTCAGCAGAAAGTAACTCGGCGGAAAGAACAGGCTTGGCGGCCTCGTGTTCCCCGCCACACTGGAATTCGTCATTCCGATTTCGTCATTCGTCATTTTCTCCCCATGTCCGACACCGCCTCCGCCGCCTCCCTCGTCGCCAATTTCCAGAAACTCAAGACGGCCCTCAGCAGGCGCATTGTCGGACAGGAGACGGTCATTGAACAACTCTTCATCGCTCTCGCTGCGGGAGGTCACAGTCTGCTCGAAGGTGTTCCCGGCCTCGCGAAGACCCTGCTCGTCAAATCGCTCGCCGATGCGATGCACCTGAGCTTCCGCCGCATTCAGTTCACGCCCGACCTGATGCCCGCCGACATCACCGGCACGGAGATCATCCAGGAAGACGCCGAAACCGGCCGCCGCAAGCTCACCTTCCAGCCCGGCCCCATCTTCTCGCAGATCATCCTCGCCGACGAAATCAACCGCACACCGCCGAAGACCCAGGCCGCGCTGCTGGAGGCGATGCAGGAAAAGCACGTCACCGTCGGTCAGGAAACCTTCCCACTGCCAAAACCTTTCTTTGTGCTCGCCACGCAGAATCCCATCGAGCAAGAAGGCACCTATCCCCTGCCCGAGGCGCAAAAAGACCGCTTCCTCTTCCTCATCAAAGTCGATTACCCCACGCGCAATGACGAGCGTGAGATCGTCAATCGCACCACCGGCAGCGAATCTCAAGACATCGACGCCGTGCTCACCGCCGAAGATCTCCAGGCCGCCCAGCAGCTCGCCCGCAAGGTCCCCGTACCGGATCATGTGATCGACTTTGTCCTCGATCTTGTCCGCTCCACACGCCCGAACGAGCCTGGAGCCTCCGAGTACGTGAAGAGCATGCTCAGTTGGGGGGCCGGGCCGCGTGCCAGCCAGATGCTCGTCCTCGCCGGCAAAGTCCGTGCCCTGCTTCAAGGCCGCACCCACGTCACCACCGACGACATCGAAGCCCTCGCCACCCCCGCCCTGCGCCATCGTCTGGTGCCCACCTTCCATGCCGAAGCCGAAGGCATCACGGTGGATCAAATCATTGCTGAGATCATCAAGCAGACAAAGAAGAGCGAAGCGCGGGTGCTCTGAGCGGTTCCCGCTTAGAAATGACGAATGTGTAATTCTGAATGATGAAATAATGCCGAATCCCGAAGCCCCAATCGCTCTCGTTCGTCATTCGATTTTCGCCATTCCTTCGTCATTCGTCATTCTGGTTTCGTCATTCCTCGCCGCCGCATCCTAAGCTCCGAATCTCCCTCAAGTGGCCACCCTGTCCGACATCCTCCACGCCGAAGACATCACCAGTCTGCAGCATCTGCAGCTCTTCGCACGCACCGTCGTTGAGGGGTTCACCACAGGCCATCACACCTCGCCGCACAAAGGCTTCAGCGTCGAGTTCCGCCAGCACCGGCCCTATGTGCAGGGCGATGAAATCCGCCGTCTCGACTGGAAGGTCTTCGGCCGCAGCGACCGCTTCTACATCCGCGAATACGACGAGGAGACCAACCTGCGCGCCACCATCGTTCTCGATGCCAGCGGCAGCATGAACTACCGCGGCAGCAAAGGCATCCTCAAGTTCGACTACGCGCGCAAGCTCGCCGCCTCGCTTGCCTACCTGCTCATGAGCCAGCAGGACGCCGTCGGACTCGTCACCTTCGACTCCAAGGTGCGCGACATCATTTCCTGCCGCACCAAGATCACGCATCTGCATCTGATGCTCGAAGCGATGGTCAAAACCACGCCTGGCAAGGACACCAGCCTCGCTCCCGTCATCGAATCCCTCGCCCAGCGCCTCAAACGCCGCGGCCTCGTCATCCTCATCAGCGACTTCTTCGACGATCCTGCCGCCCTGCTGCAGTCCATTGGTGTACTGCGCAAAAAAGGCCATGAAGTCATCGCCCTCCAGCTTTGGGATCGCGACGAGATCGACTTTCCCTTCGGCAACTGGACACGCTTCGAAAACCTCGAAAACGACGACGACTTTCTCCTCCTCGACCCCGCCACGATTC
>DAORHS010000446.1:0-4521 GCA_035438165.1 Prosthecobacter sp. | reverse complement strand
GCGCCGATCTGCTGCCCGAAGACAAGGTGGCTGCGGTCGGCGATCTGCTGGCGCTCGCTGATCATGCGCTGGTAGATGGAGTGACTGACGGAGGGGTCGTAGTCGATGCGCTTGAGGCGCACGTCGAGCAGCTTGATGCCAAGCTCCTTCACCTTGGGGGCGGCGTTGGCAAAGATCTCGGCCTCCAGCTCGCCACGGCCTTTGTTGATGGCGGGCAGCACGCCGATGCGTGCCTCGGCGGTGGAAATGGCCGCACCCACTTCCGGCGCGGGGCCGTCCCGCACGACTTTGCGGTCCTTGGTGCTGCGCACGGCCTCGATGAAGTCGTGTTTGGCGATGACGATGCGCATTTCGCTGCCGATGATGCCGTTGAGGCGGGAGAGGGCGCGGCTTTCATCCGTGAGCTGGCGGTAGAAGACGAGCGGGTCCGAGATTTCCCAGCGGGCGAAGGCGTTGACCATGACGAAGACCTTGTTCTTCGTGGTCATGGGCGTGGAGTCGCCATCCCACTCCAGCACGCGGTTTTCGATGCGGTTGACGGTCTGGATGAAGGGCGTTTTCCAATGCAGCCCGGCGTGGACGACCGGTTCGCCCACGGGCTTGCCAAACTGGGTCACGATGACCTGCTCGGTCTCGTCGATGGTGTAGAAGCCGGAGCTCAGCACGATGAAGAGCACGAGCGAGACAATGAGAGCGAGAGTGGATTTCATCGGGCGGCGGGGGCGGGCGTTTCTTGCGGCGCAGGTTGGCGCAGGTTCATGAGCGGGAGGAAGGAGGAGGCGTTTTCATCGAGGATGATCTTCCCCGGCACGGTGGGCAGGATCTCGCTCATGGTTTCGAGGTACATGCGCTTTTTGGTGACCTCGGGCGCTTTTTTGTATTCGGCGAGCAGCGCGTTGAAGCGCGCGGCGTCGCCCTCGGCCTCGTTGATGCGCTTGGTGGCGTAACCTTCGGCGGCGCTGACTTTCTGCACGGCCTCGCCGCGCGCTTTCGGCACGACGCGGTTATACTCGCCGCTGGCCTGGTTGATGGCGGATTCTTTTTCCTGCTGGGCGCTGTTGACCTCGTTGAAGCTGGCTTTCACCATCGCGGGAGGGTTCACGTTGCCGAGCTGGATGAGGTCGATGCGCAGGCCCATGTTCAGGCCATCAACGAGCGTGCGCAGACGCTCCAACCCCTTCTGCTCCATCTCCTGGCGGCCGATGGTGAGCACTTCGTCCACCGTGCGGTCGCCCACGACCTCGCGCATGACGGCCTCGGAGAGATCGCGCAGGGTGGCGAGCGGTTCACGGAAGTTGAAGGTGTAGGCCACGGGGTCTTCCACGTGATACTGCACTTCCCACTCGACGAGCACGGCGTTCAAGTCGCCAGTGACCATGTTTTTCTCCTGCTGCTGCTCTTCGTACTCGGTGTACTGATAATAATTCGTGGCGCCCTGCGTGGCGGTGCCAAACTCCAGCTTCTGCTGGCGCTGCACCTCAACGATGATCGCGCTGTCGATACCCCAGGGCAGCTTGAAGTGCAGGCCGGGTGGTGTGGTCTGCAAATAACCGCCGAAACGCTGGATCACGGCCACGGAATTCGCCGGCACCTGGTAAATGCCGGAGAACAGGCCGATGAGCACAAAGATGCCAATGAAACCGAAGAGAATGAGCCGGGCATCGAGGCGAATTTGAATTGGGCCGGGGAGGGAAGGCGGACGGAGAGTAGCCATGATGGCGAGGCTACTGCATCACGCGCCTGCGGCAAGGCCGCATCCGTGTCGTTTCATCGCCCCAGAAAGTCTGCCACATACTGCTCCACGATCACCTTCAGCTCTGGCGGGCGCGGCAGGCCGATCTCCACGGCGCGTGAGCCATCCACCTGCTGCGGCCAGTTATCGACGATGCCTTGAATCCTCGCATCAAACGCATCCACGATCGGTCCGAGTTTGATCCCGCGCTCTGCCGCAACTTCTTGGATCACCTTTTCCGCGATTTGTGGCGTCACGCGATGCGCGGGGAGCACGTAGGCGCGGTCTTTGCCGAGTTTGTCCTCAGCAACCTCGCTCAAAGCGATGAATGACTCGATGACCGTACGGTAACCCGTCATCGGATGCGGCTGATCGCGGTGGATCGGCAGATTGCAGGCTTCGCCATTGAGCGGTTCTCGGAACATGCCGCTGGCCCAGCTCGATGCGGCGGCATTCGGCTTGCCCGGACGCACGATCACCGTCGGCAGACGCACGCTGCGGCCGTCGAAGTGGCCTTTGCGCGTGTGATCGTTTACCATCATCTCGCACATCGCCTTCGTCATGCCGTAGGTCGTCTGCGGGAGTTGTTTCGTGGTGTCGGACATCATCTGCGACATGTCCAAGCCGCCGTAGCAGGCCACGCTGCTCGCAAAGACCACCCGAGGCCGGCCTTCCGCCGCACGCGCGGCTTCAAATACATTGCGCCCGCCATCGAGGTTCACACGCATCGCGTCATCAAAGCGCTCTTCGCACTCACCGCTCACCATCGAGGCCAGGTGGAAGATCACATCGAACTTGCTGCCAGTCGCCGCAAAAACCGTCGCACGATCGCCGATGTCACCTTTGATCTGCTTCACGCGCGCATCCGCCGGTTCACCGCGAAAGAACGCATCCAGCAGTACCGTCTCGGTGATCGGCTGGCCGCACCAGGTGCCGCGTTCGAGGAGCTTGTTTGCGAGTTGCGAGCCAAGAAAGCCGCCGCCGCCGGTGATGATGATTTTCATGCGTGTGTTGGGAAGGAGTTTGCCATCAGGGGTCGCCTGATGTGAGTTCGCCGACATGAGCAAGCCACTCGCAGGACACAAGATCGGATTCGTCGGACTCGGCAACATGGGCCGGGCCAACGCGCGTCATCTCCATGAAGCCGGAGCCGAGGTCGTCGTCTGGAATCGCAGTGATGCGCCAGCTGAGGCTGCGGTGGCTCTGGGCATGAAGCGCGCGGCCACGCTGCCCGATCTCGCTCGTGAAGTCGGCCCCGGCGTGATTTGCATCAATCTCACCACGACCGAGGTCGTCGGAAACATCGTCTTCGGCCCCGGTGGTTTGATCGAAGGCCTGCACCCAGACGCGCTCATCATCGACTTCGGCACTACCGGAGTGCCCGAGACCAAAAAATGGGCCGAACGCGTGAACTGGGTCGATGCGCCGGTGTCCGGCGGCCAGGTCGGTGCCGAGGCCGCGACACTGACGATCATGGCCGGTGGCAGCGAGGCGAATTTCCAGCGTGCGCTGCCGATCTTCCAGGTCTGCGGCAAAAACATCACTCACCTCGGCCCCAGCGGCAGCGGTCAGGTGACGAAGCTCGCCAATCAGCTCATCGTCGCCCAAACCATCGACGCCGTCGCGCAGGCGTTGCGCCTGGCCGAACTCTCCGGCGTCGATCCCGCGCTTGTGCGCAAGGCATTGCTTGGCGGCTTCGCCGAAAGCCGCATCCTCGATCTCCACGGCGACCGCATGGTGCGCCGCGACTTCGTCCCCGGCGGCCGTGCCGAACTTCAGCTCAAAGACGTGCGCCTCATGTCCCAACTCGCCGATTCCGTCGGCCTCGATTCACCCACGCTGAAGAACTCGCTCGCGCAGTGGGAGAAGTTTGTGCACGAGAAGGGCTTCGGTGATCTGGATCACTCGGGTTTGTTCCGGTTGTATGAGTGAGGTGCCGCCAAAACAGGCCATCCTGACCTTTTGACGGCGAAGCCTTGACGTTCCTGACTCCTCTTGACCATACTGCGCTTCCATGAACACCCAATTCCCCGCTGAACGCATCCTCCTCGGCCCCGGCCCCAGTCCTGTTCCATCACGCGTGCTGCGTGCGCTCGGCGCGCCGACGCTCGGGCATCTCGATCCGCAATACGTCGCCATCATGGATGAGGTCTGCGAGATGCTGCGGCAGGTTTTCCGCACGAAGAACGCGCTCACGTTTCCCGTCAGCGGCACCGGCATGGCCGGGATGGAATGCATCGCCGTTAATCTCATCGAGCCCGGCGATGAAGTGATCGTCTGCGTGAACGGCGTCTTCGGCGGTCGCATGAAGGACGTCATGGAGCGCTGTGGTGCCACCGTGCATGCCGTCGAGGCCGCATGGGGCGATGTCATCTCGCTCGATCAAATCGCCGCCGCCCTTGAGCAGCATCCGAAAGCCAAGCTCGTCGGCATCGTGCATGCCGAGACGAGCACCGGCGCACTACAGCCGCTCGAAGGCCTCGCGGAACTGGTGCATGGCAAGGGCGCGCTGCTCGTCGTCGATGCCGTCACCAGCCTCGGCGGTCACGAATTGAAGGTCGATGAATGGGGCATCGACGCCATCTACAGCGGCACGCAGAAATGCCTGAGCTGCCCCCCCGGCCTCGCGCCCGTCAGCTTTGGCGACCGTGCGCTTGTCGTCATGGATGCGCGCAAGACGAAGGTGCAATCCTGGTATCTCGATGTCTCGATGCTGCGCAAATATTACGTCAGCGGCGGAGGAGGCCGCGTGTATCACCACACCGCACCGATCAACATGACCTACGCCC
>DAORHS010000445.1:0-4533 GCA_035438165.1 Prosthecobacter sp. | reverse complement strand
GGAGATGGGGCGGAGAGGGGTGGGGGACTACGGCACGAAGCAGAAGCAGAGCAGACGCGTCGGGAGCGGGCAGGACAGGGCGGCGAATCCCATCCTGGGTGGTGTGAAGGAGGGGTGGGTGCAGGCAGGCGGTTATGTGGGCAAACCAACGGACGGTGACATTTTGACGATGGCGCAGCCTCTCAACGGCATGACGCCCGATTCACCTTCGGACGAAACGAAGCCGCCGATGCCGAGCGAGTGGACGCGGACTTACAAGAGCACTTCGGGCAAGGCGGGCCGCGTTTTCACATCGCTTTACGGCACTTCCGAGGACATCACGAACGAAGGCTATCGCCGCCTGCTCGTGAACGGCATCTTCTGGGCGGTTGGATTGGAAGACGCAATCAAGCCGGACCTCAACATCGCCTTCGTCGGCGCGGCCAAGCCGAACACCTTCGGCGGCGGCGCGTATGCGCGAGGCATCAAGCCGGAGATGTATGCGGGTTTCACCAGCCCGATTCCTGCGAACCACAACACGAAGGGACCTGCGAAGCCAAAGAAGGAAGAAAAGCAGGCCGCAGCGGCCTCCATCGAAGCCAAGCCATCGATCGTGACTGGCAAACCGGCTCGCTACGTACGCATCGAAATCCCCGGCGAGAAGAAGTGCCTGCAGATCGCCGAGATCGAGATCATGAGCGGTGGCAAAAACATCGCGAAGGGTGGCAAGGCGACGCAATCGACGACGACGAATGGTGGCGATGCGAGCCGGGCGCTGGATGGCGACAAGAGTCCGGCTTGGGGCAAGGGGATGACACACACGAAGGAGAATCAGCCGAATCCGTGGTGGGAGGTCGATCTCGGTTCGGCGCAAATCGTGGACACGATCAGCCTGTGGAGCCGCTCGGGCTTTTCGGACCGTTTGGGTGACTTCACGCTCCAGTTGCTCGATGAAGCGCGCAAACCGGTGTTTGAGCTCAAGAATATCGCCGGGCCGGAAGCGATGACGATTGATGTCAAAGGCGGTGGAAAGCTCGCTTACCTGAACTTTGACGGCAAACCGGGCAAACCCGCGGTGAAGGGCTCGGGTGGCGGGAAGCCCTCCGGCCCGCCAGAGCCGCCGCTGGCCGATGTGCCTGCGAATTACAAGGATCCGATGCCTTTCGCCTTCAACAAAGGCGATGTCGTGGCGATCCTCGGCAACGGCTTGCCGGATCGCATGCAGCATGACGGTTGGATGGAGACGCTGCTGCAAAGCGCCCTCCCGGACCTGAACGTGCGCTTCCGCAACATGAGCACGAGCGGCGACCGCCCGAACTCGTATCCGCGCAGCCCGGGTCAGATCTCGATGACGACCTACCTGCAGCACGTGAAAGCGGACGTGGTGTTCGGTTTCTTCGGCTACAACGAGTCCTTCGAGAACAAGCCGGACGACTACCAGAAGCTGCTCGTCGATTTCGTGAAGAAGACGCGCGGCACGAAGGCCAACGGCAAATCCTTCCCGCGCATCGTGCTCTTCAGCCCGATCGCGCATGAAGCCACGGGCAACGTGAACGTTCCCGATGGCAAGGCGCACAACGCGCAGCTCGAAGCCTACACGAAGGCCACGGAAGCTGCGGCGAAGGAGGCGGGCGTTGCCTTTGTCGATCTGTTCCATCCCACCATGGAGCTGTTCAGGGCCGCGAAGGAGCCGCTGACGATCAACGGCGTGCATCTCACGCCGGATGGCAATCGCCAGCTCGCCGAAGTGATCGCGAAAGGCCTGCTGGGCAAGCAGGTGAGTGCGTCGCCTTCCATGGAAGCCCTGCGCGAGGCCGTGGTGGACAAGAGCTACCACTGGTATCAGCGCTACCACGCCTCCGACGGCAACGACGTCTGGGGCAGCCGCTCGACACTCGCCTTCTTCAATGACCAGACCAACGGCGTCGTGCTGCAGCATGAGCTTTCCATGCTCGATGTGATGACCGCGAACCGCGACGAGCGCGTGTGGGCCCGCATCAACGGCGGCGACAAGAAGATCGACGACAGCAACGTGCCGAGGCCGATTCCGGTCATCTCCAACGTCGGCGGCGGCAGCAAGAGCAGCAGCGCGCAAAAGGAAGGCGTGCTGCGCTACATCAGCGGCGAGGAGGCGATCAAGCACATGGCCGTGAAGAAGGGTTTCGAGGTGCATCTCTTTGCCGATGAGGCGCAGTTCCCGGAGCTCGCGAATCCCGTGCAGATGCAGTTCGACACGAAGGGCCGCCTCTGGGTCGCCGCGTGGTCGGACTATCCGAAATGGGAGCCGTTAAAGGAGTCCAAGGACGCGCTGATCATCCTCCACGACGACAACATCGACGGCAAAGCCGACCGCATGACCGAGTTCGCGAAGGTCAACAACCCGCTCGGCTTCGAGTTCTGGAACGGCGGCGTGCTCGTCACGCGGCAGAGCGAGCTGCTTTTCCTCAAGGACACCGACGGCGACGACAAAGCCGACGTGCAGACCATCATGCTGCAAGGCCTCGACAGCAGCGACACGCACCATGGCGCGAACAATCTCATCTACGGCCCGGACGGCGGTGTTTACTGGCAGAGCGGCGTCTTCATGCAGCACAACCACGAGCATCCGTGGGGGCCGTCGCTGAATGCCACGGCGTCCGCGATGTATCGCTTTGATCCGCGCCGCTTCACGATCTCCCTGCATGCGATGAACTCGCCCAATCCACACGGCACCTCGTTTGACTCCTGGGGCTATCAATACGCCACAGACGGCACCGGCGGTCGCGCGTATCAGGTCCGCCCTGAGGCCAGCGGCTTCAAGATGTATGAACTGCTCAAGAAGGAGGTGCGCCCCGTCACCGCCAGCGAAGTCGTCAGCAGCACACACTTCCCGGAAGACATGCAGGGTGACTTCCTCATCTGCAACGTCATCGGCTTCCTCGGTGTGAAGCACTACGACCTCGCGCGCGACGCCGACAAAGGCACTGTCTGGGGCGAGCCTGCGGGCGAAGAACTCACCGTCAAAGTCACGCAGGCCGACGGCACCGTGACCGAGGAAAAATCGACCGGCTTCCTCATGAGCGGCGACAAGAACTTCCGCCCCAGCGACGCCGTCTTCGCACCCGACGGCTCTCTTTACCTCGCCGACTGGCACAACGTCATCATCGGCCACATGCAGCACAACGTGCGCGATCCGAACCGCGACCACAAACACGGCCGTGTCTATCGCATCACGGCCACGGGCCGCCCATTGCAGAAGGTCGTCCCCATCGACGGCCAGCCGATCCCCGCGCTGCTCGAAAACTTGAAGCATCCCACCAATGGCGTGCGCCATCTCACGCACATCGAACTCAGTGAGCGCGACTCGAAGGAAGTCATCGCCGCCACGCAGGAATGGATGAAGCAATTCGATCCGAAGAAAAAGGAAGACGCGCATCCTCTCCTTGAAGCGCTCTGGAGTCACCAGCAGCACAACGTCCGCAACACGCAGCTCCTCGCGATGTTGCAGCAGTCGCCCGAGCTCCACGTTCGCAATGCCACGAACAACGTCCAGCACCTTTGGTTCAACGTCGAGGCCAGCATGCACGGCGTGGTCATCGAGGCGGAGGCCGAGGAAAAAGCGAAAAAGTCCGGCATCCTCAGCGACACACCCGAACTCACCACCATCCGCATTGCCACCGTGCCCGAGCGCATGATGTATGACGTGAAGGAACTCACTGTGAAGGCCGGCAAGAAGATCAAACTCACCTTCGCCAACCCCGACTTCATGCCGCACAACATCCTGCTCGTGAACAACGGCAAGGTGGATGACATCGCGAACAAAGCGCTCGTCATGGGCGCCAAAGGCTTCGAAACCGGCTTCATCCCCGAAAGCCCCGACATCCTCTGGGCCAGCAAGCTCCTCGACAACGGCAAGGAACAGGTCATCGAGTTCACAGCCCCCGCGAAACCCGGCGACTACCCCTACATGTGCTCCTTCCCCGGCCACAGCATCCTCATGCGTGGGATGCTGCATGTGAAGTAGTCTCTACGTTCGTCGTCTTGATTCAACGCGCGCATTGGGCTTCGTCCGATGCGCGCATTCTTCTTTGTCCGGTTTTGATGCCTGCGGCGGGATACATCATCTGTTGTCTCACGTTTTCTGTTCCCGCCTATGATCAAGCCAGCCGCCTTCCTCATCCCTCTTGCCATCGCGTTCGTCCTGCCTGCCGAAGCTCAAGAAAAGAAGCCGCAGAAGCCCAAGGCTCCGGCGATGGCGGTGAATCCGAAAGACGCGAAGAATCTCCCAAGCGGCAAAGAAGCGCCGCCGGAGGACCCGGAACTGGCGAAGTACTACATGGAGGAGAAATCGGCGCCGCTGCCTCCGGTCACGGCACCTGTGGACACGTCACTGCCGCTGGAACTGAAGAAGGGCGATCATGTCGTGTTCATCGGCAACACGTTGTTTGATCGAGGAGGTCAGTTCCCGCATTTCGAGGCGATGCTGCAAAAGGGGCACGCAGACCTCGATCTTGTGGTGCGCAATCTCGGCTGGGCTGCGGACGAGGTGGACCTGATGCCGCGCCCGACGAATTT
>DAORHS010000444.1:0-4535 GCA_035438165.1 Prosthecobacter sp. | reverse complement strand
AGGGCACGCAGCCGGTCGGGAATGCCCTTGGTGTAGTCCAGCCGCTCGATGCCAACGCCCAGCAGCCGGTCCCCCAGCCGCAGTCTCCGGCGCCATTTTTCCATGGCGGCTTCGACCTCGGGACTGTTGGCGAGGGTCTCGTTGGCGATGAAGTCGATGCTGATCGGAAAGGGGCGCACACTCGTCGCATGACCGCCACGTGTGATCTGCCAGCCCTCACGGTCCACCTTGGCCTCAAGTGAACTGTCCACCGTTTCGAAAAAGTTCTGGCAGTGATTCCGAATGTGGAAACCGAGGAGGTCGTTTCCCAGCAGACCGTCCACCAGCTCCTGCGACCACGGGCAGGTGCGAAACATCTCGCGGTTTGGCCAGGGAATGTGCCAGAACTGGGCCACGGTAAGATTTCTCCCGCCCATCTCCTTCACCATGCGTGGCAGCAGGCAGAAATGGTAGTCCTGCACAAAGATGATGGCCGGATCAGATCCGGCCTCTTCCATCACCGCCTTCGCAAACAGGCGGTTCACCTCCTGGTAGGTCTCCCAGTTGGCGATCCTGAAGACCGGACGCTTGAAAGCGATGTGGCACAGCGGCCACAGGCCTTCGTTGGCGAAGCCATAGTAGTATCCCTCCTCCTGCTCCGGCGTCAGCCACACCCGGCGCAGCGTGTAGCTGGGATTTTCCGGCGGCACGGCCAGGCGGTCGTGTTCATCCACCGTGTCACGGTCGGCGTTGCCTGCGCCATGGGCGATCCAGGTGCCTTTGGTGGCGGCCAGGATGGGACGCAGGGCCGTGGCCAGACCGCCGGTGGTGGAGACGCATTCGAGATCCCCCCCATCGCCATAGCGATGCAGATGCGGTTCACGGTTGGAGACCACAATGAACTTCACCCCACCGAGCCGCGTTTGAATAAACTCTTGAAGGAGTTCTTTTGTCCATGTGCGGCTGGAGATCATAACGGCTGACCGGTTTGACCGGAGGAAAAAGTTGGCGGAACTCACATCTCTCCTCCGCGTGTGGATCGTTATTGTTCATGAAATGAAACGTCCGCCACCTCACTGACGGCGGCAAAAAAGAGGCGGAGGCCCCCATGAATGTGGCAGAATCATCCTTCCCGACCGCAGGCAGCATCGCCCGGCTCGTGGATCACATCCAGTCACAGTGGCACGGGCTGAGCCGAGGACTGCGGCAGGTGAGAGAGGCGATCTGTGACGTGAAGCTCGGTGCCGAGTGCACCTACACCAGTCCGATCTACATTTCACCCAACGAGGATCTGCCACGCGTGCAGCGCATTTTTGACAAATCGCTTGGTGCCGATGCGGCATCCACTCTCCGGCTCCTGGTGCTGCCGCCGGATCCGGCCCGTATCGAGGAGCATGGGCTGCTGTTCCTCCCGGGTCGTTACGTGGTTCCCGGCGGGCGTTTCAATGAGATGTACGGCTGGGACAGCTACTTCATCGCGCTGGGCCTGCTGCGGCACGGTCGTGTGCCCTTGGCCCGGGCGATCGCGGATCAATGTCTGTACCAAGTGGAGCACTATGGCACCGTCCTCACGGCGAATCGTACCTATTATCTGACCCGCTCGCATCCGCCGTTTCTCGGACGGCTGGTGCTCGCGGTGTATCGCGCCTCGGGGGATCTCACCTGGCTGAAGCGGTCCGTACCACTGCTCGAGAAGTTTTACTTTTACTGGACCGTGCCTCCGCACCTCGTGCCGGGCGTTGACCTTTCGCGCTACCATGACTTTGCCCAAGGGCCCGCGCCTGAGGTGGACAGGGGCGAGATCGATGAATACGGTCGCAACCACTATGAGCGGCTGCGCAGCAACCTGGCTGCGTGCCACGAATGCGTGAGAGACCTCGACGCGTTCCTCGACCCCGAGTCAGGCATGCTGACTCCCCATGCCTATCACGCCGATCGCAGCATGCGCGAATCAGGGTTCGACGTGAGCGGCCGCTTTGGTTTCGCCAATCTCGAGGTGCTCGACATTCTCCCCGTCTGTCTCAACACCCTGCTCTGGCGGCTGGAGGTCGATATCGCCAAGGTACGCGAGTTTCTCGGTGCCTCCTCCGAGCTGGACATCTGGCGTGAACGGGCCAGCAAGCGTGCTGCCGCGATCAAGGAGCACTTTTGGGACGAGGAGGCCGGCTTGTTTCTCGATTATGATGGACGGTCGGGACGTCGCCTGAACTACCCCTTTGCGACCACCTTCTGGCCCATGTGGGCCGGTCTGGCGACACGAGAGCAGGCGGCACGCATCGTGGAGCGGCTACCTGAGTTTGAGGCACCCGGCGGCCTGCTCGCGAGCCTGCACAGCAGCGGATGCCAGTGGGACAAGCCCTTCGGCTGGGCCCCGCTCAACTATCTGGCCGTCAGGGGGCTGCACCGGTATGGCTACCGGCAGGAAGCACGGCGAATCGCACGTCGCTTTGTGACGCTGGTCACCTCGGAATTCAGCCGCACCGGGCAGTTGTTTGAGAAATACGACGTGGAGAACCTGACCAGCGATGTGGAAGGCAAGATCCGGTACGGCTATCCGAGCAACGAGCCGGGTTTTGGCTGGACCAATGCCTGCACGATGGAACTGCTCGATTATCTGGGCTGTCTCGGTGACCTCGATGTGGAACAAACCTTCACCGCCAGGATTCAGATGCCGCCCCGGGAGCTGAGTGAAGCCTGAGAAAGCCCGTCGTGCTTTGCGGAAGCTTGGCTGCCCCACCACAAAAAAGGCCCCGGCTGCAGAGCTACAGCCGGGGCCGGATCCATTGAAACGTGAGCGGCTTACACCACTTCGACGACCTGACGGCCCAGCGCCTCATAATCCTTGGGCGCGTAACCAGGGATCGCGACGGGATACCAGCCTTCGGCATCCGGTTTGACGGGAGGCTCGGACTCAGGAGTGATGATGGCTGGCATGTGCTGAACTTTGGAGTTCAGGACTTCGTCCCACTTCAGATCCTTGCCGGAATAGGTGGCCATGCGGCCCATGAGGGCGGTCATGGTGGACTCGGCACCGTAGTAGGCGTTGTTGAGCGGGGTGTTCTCACGAATGGCGGCCTGCAGGGTGTCATGCTCGGTCTGATATGGATCGGGATCGAGGCGCTTGGCGGCCTTGCCCTTGACGTCGCCAATGTCCTTGCCGCCGGGGCGGTACTTCCAGATGGTGTTGCCCTTGTGGTCGTTGACGTAGCAGCGGCCGCTGTTGTCGAGGTAAACCTTGCCCTTGGTGCCGGTGAACTCTTCACGCACCGCATTCGAGACACCGGACTGGTGACGGCACTGGCTGCTGACGCGAACATCGTTTTCATAGGTGAACTCGACGGCGTGATGGTCATAGATCTGGCCGTACTTCCTGTCCACGCGCTGCTGGCGGCCGCCCATGCCCTGAGCGCTGACGGGATGGCCGCCGATGAACCAGTTGGCGACGTCGATGTTGTGGATGTGCTGCTCGTTGATGTGATCACCACAGAGCCAGGTGAAGAAGTACCAGTTGTTGAGCTGGTACATGAGTTCGTTCTGGTCGGGACGCTTGTCGCGGAACCAGATGCCGCCGCCGTTCCAGTACACCTGGCCGGAAACGATGTCGCCGATGATGCCCTGCTCCTTGACCTGCTTGAGGGCTTCACGGTAGCAGTTCTGGTAGCGGCGCTGAAGACCGACGACGACTTTGAGGTTCTTTTCGTCGGCGACCTTGGCCATTTCGAGCACCTTGCGCACGCCGGGGGCATCGACGGCGACGGGCTTTTCCATGAAGATGTTTTTGCCTGCGTTGACAGCGGCTTCAAAATGATACGGACGGAAGCCGGGAGGTGTGGTCAGGATGACGAGGTCGCAGCAGTCGATGACCTTCTGGTACGCGTCAGTGCCGGCGAAGATGCGGGAGTCATCGACCTTGACCTTGTCGGGCACCTTGTTGCGCAGGTTGCTCAGCGCACCGTCGGCTTTCTCTTTGAAGGCGTCGGCGACGGCATGAAGGAACACGCCTTCCTGCTTCGTGCTGAGGGCCTGGCCGGAGGCACCCGTGCCACGACCGCCGCAGCCAATGAGGCCGACTTTGATCTGATCGCTGCCGGCGACGTTGGCGGACTGGGCTACCGTCAGGCCGGTGCTGGCGACAGTAGCGGCGGCAGTGGTGCCGATAAACTTGCGGCGCGAGGTGGCCGCTACGGGGGTGGTGGTCGGTGTGTTCATGGGTGGAATGGTTGTGGTTGTTGAAGCGCGTGAAATCAGGTGAGCGCGTTTTTGATGAGAGCGTAGCCCTCGGTGTAAACCTGCTCGGTGCTGGGGAAGAAATCGCGCCAGACACGGGTGGCGGCCGCGAGATCCGGCAGGGCCGAGCCAAAGGCCTCGATGGTCATCCAGCCGTCGTAGCCGATCTTTTTGAGGTGCCGGATCTGCTCTGCAATGTTGATGTGGCCGCGGCCGGGCGTGCCGCGATCGTTTTCAGAAATGTGCACGTGGTTGAGCTTGCCAGTGGCAAAGACGGTGTCGATGGCGGCCATGGGGTTCTTCTCCTCGATGTTCGCATGGAAGGTGTC
>DAORHS010000443.1:0-4538 GCA_035438165.1 Prosthecobacter sp. | reverse complement strand
CAATGGCAAGGCCGGAGGGCTGGAAGTTCGTGTCGGTGACCATTTCGCCGGGGAACATCTCGGCGTGATCCGGAGCGAAGCAGCGGATGATGATTTCGCCGCCGTTGGGCTGGGCCTGCTCGGCGTTGCGGATGAGATTGCTGAGCAGGCGGCGCACCTGGGCGCCGTCGATGGCGATATGCGGCAGACCGGGCTGCACCTCGATGCGGTACTCGATGCGATTGGCCCGGGTGTGGTGGGTGAAGAATGTCTCGATGAGATCGCCGAGACGGAGATGCGTTTTGATCGGCGCCCCCCCGCGGGCAAAGGTGAGGAGTTGCTGGACGAGATTCTGCGCCTGAAGCGTCGCCTGCTTGGCCGTGTGCAGTTCGGGCAGCGTGATGGCGTTGCGCAGGCGCATCTCGGCGAGCGAGATGTTGCCGAGCAGGACGGTGAGCCGGTTGTTGAAATCGTGGGCGAAGCCGCGGGCGAGCAGACCGAGAGATTCGAGGCGGTCGATGCGATTGCGGCGTTCGGCTTCTTCACGGCGTGCGGTGACGTCCTGCACCAGCAGCAGCAGGCCCTCGCCGAACGGATAGCCGCGCAGTTCGAGCCAGATCTGCTTTTCGTCGAGGTAAAGTTCGCGGTTCACGGTTTCGCGATGCAGCATGGCATGGGCGAAGGCCTCATGATGCTGCTCGCGCGTGGCGGAGGGCATGATGTCCCACAGCGAGAGGCCGAGCATGTTGTGCAGGCTGCGGTCAAAGAGACGCAGGGCGCTGGCATTGGCATAGGTCACCCTCCAGCGGGCATCGAGAGCGAAGAGAGGATCGGAGATGCTTTCGACGACATCGACGAGCGGTGCGGTGCTGCGGTTGGTCGCAGGTGTTTCCACGGGAGGCGACACGGTGGCGGCGCGGAAGAGGATGATCAGGCCGGTCAGATGGCCCTGGGCGTCACGCAGCGGAGCGGTGCGGTCCTGAATCGGGACGCGTTCACCGGAAAGGGTGGTGAGATAGACCGTGCGTTCGACGGATGGCGAAGCGGCCTCTGCGGAGAGGATTTCGGCGGGTTCCCCTGTGCTCTGATAGATGCGGAAGACTTCATTCAAGGAGCGGCCGACCGCTTCCTGAGCGTTCCAGCCGGTGGCACGAGCTGCGGAGGGATTCATGAACACCACGCCACCTGACAGATCGGCGGCGATGACTCCGTCTGCAAGACTCTGGAAGGCCTCGAAGTAGCTGTGCTCACGACGCTGACGTTCGTTTTCCTCAAAGTGGCGTTGGGAGGCGACTTCGACGGCGAGGCGGAGTTCGTCGTGATTGAAAGGTTTTAACAGGTAGCCATGAGGATGCGTCTGACGCGCACGGGCGACGGTGTCGAGGTCGGCGCAGGCGGTGACATAGACGATGGCCACGCGGCTGCGGCGCTGCAGCTCACGGGCGGTGTCGATGCCATCGAGCTGCCCCGCGAGGTGAACGTCCATGAGCACAAGGTCAGGACGAAGCTCGTCAAAGCGTTCCAAGGCTTCCTCTCCAGAGGCACAAATGCCCACAACCACATGGCCAAGCGTGCCGAGAGACGTCGCCATGTCACAGCCGACGAGGCCCTCGTTTTCGACGATCAAGATGCGGATGCGATCGGAACTGGTCATTTCCCTTATTGTGGAACTATTCTAATCGAGACGAATTAGAAACGCCATAAGAAATCCAAGTCCTTTTATCTGATTGATGAGAATTCACAGAAACTAGACCGCCAGCGCTTTTGGCCTGAGATCCTGAGAAGCCTCAGTTGGAGGGCGTGGCAGGAGCGTTCTTCCCAGGCGGGAAGTAGGCGATGTCCACGCCTTCTTTGCGCAGTGCTTTCTTCACTTCTTCGGCGAGCTCGGCATAGGTGCGTTCGCGCAGGAGATGGGTTTTGACGGCCGCCTGCTCCTCCTCCTCGGTTTTGGCATTCTGCACCTGACGGAGGTAGGCCATGACGTTGGCGGCATCACCTTTGCCGTCCAGATGGTAGAAATAATAGGTCAGCAGGCCCGCAGAACCGTAGTTCGCGCTCGCCGAACCTCCGCTGCCCAGAGCTGCCGACCAGCGGGCACCTTCGATGGTCATGAGTTCCTCCAGATCGATCATGGTGAAGCTTTTGCCACCACCCGACTGATTCCTTCGCCGGGCAAAATTCTGCAGATGCCGGTTCAGGCCGATCAGGCTGAAGCGCCCATTGCTGTTGTACTCAAGCATGCTGACGTATTCGGCGGCACCTTCGACATACCACGTTGGCAGCTTGTTGAGCCAGTGGTTCATCATCTGATGGGTGATTTCGTGGATCAGCACGACGTTGTCCTGATCATTGCCGTTTTCCAAGGACACGCGGCTGCCCACCATCTTCACGCCCAGGCTGGAGAGGGGAACCATGAGGGCCTTTTTCCCCCGCGAATAAATGCCCGCCGAACCTTCGACGCCGCCTTCCTTCATGTAGTCCGACTTTTCGGTGAACAGACGCGCAAGGAAGAACTCACGGAGAGGCTCCGGCTGGGGTTTGAGGTCGAGAGGCAGGAGGTTGTTGATCAAAAAGGTGGCTTCAAACAGGCGCCCAAACTCGCGCACCACGTTGGCTCCGAGCTTGGAGTCACACTGAAATTCGTAGTGGGGCGAGCGGTAGATGAATTCTCTGGTGCCCGCGTCCTCCTTGACCACGGTCACCACGGGTTTGTCCTCCAGTGACACTGTGCGCGGCCAGGTGGCGCTGGCGGCGGGAGCGGGTGAGGCCGCCGCCGCACTGTCTGGGGGTGCAGGCGTCTGGTTCTTCGCAAAGGATTGATCTTCGGGCGACAGCCGTTCCAGCGGAACCGTGAAGATGCTGCCATTGGCCGTGCGGATTTTGACTCCGGTGCCGTCCAGGGCGACGAAGGCCGCTTCAATCTTGCGTCCGTCGGTGCTGGTCCAAGTTCGCGTGGCCGGCGCAGCGGTGGTTTGTGCTTGGAGCGCGGAGGGGCCAAGGACTGCGATAGTGGCCAGGGTCCAGATTATTTTCATGAGGCGATCTTGGCAAAAAAGCCCTGATTTGTCGATGTTTTAGGCATTTGATAGTGCCAAAAGACTCCAAAAATTTGAGCCCGAGAGCATTTTTTGCTCGCCATCGACACGCGTAATTTAATAGCGTCGCAGTGCTGTTTGCATCCACAACTATGAAAACATTCACCGCACTTCTCTCCATCCTCGTTCTCAGCCTGTCCATTTCGGCCGCCGAAACTGCGCCGAAAAAGAAAAGCTCCGCCAAGCCCAAAGCATCTGCTGCGGAAGCGGCCAAGCCCTCCGCCAAGGTCGAAGCGATCGCAAAAACGCTGACAGCGTCGCAAAAGACGAAGCTTCTGGCCCTGCTGAATGATGGCGATGACGCCGCCCTCACTTCGATCCCCAATGTGGGCGAGACTCGTGCCGCGGCGATCAAAAAGGCCCGCCCCTTTGCTGATGTGACGAATGTGGTGAGCGTTGAAGGCGTCGGTGAGGCAACATTTGCCGAAATGGTGGCGCATGCGAAGGCCGGATTCCCGCAGCCGGACAAAAAAGAAGCCAAGGAAGAACCCGCGAAGAAAAAGGCTCCTGCGGCCAAGTCAAAGTCCACGCCGAAGAAAAAGGACAGCAAGAGCTCCAAGTAGTACTGGGCGCTTCCTTCAAGTCGGGGCGAGATTTCGCGGCCTGTTTTGGCCATTTGGTCCCGTCCTTGTGAAATTTTTCACAAATAGCGGTTGCCGCACTGCGGGACGCTCGGATAATCAAATCCGACTCCCCTGCGGCTCCCTGCTTTTACATGGCCACCATCATTGTACAACGTCCCAAACTTGCCTGGCATGAACGCTGGTTCATATCCACGCTGCTGAAGGGGCTGAAAATCACGGTCGGGCATGGCATCAGGACGTTCCTCCAGATCGCCGGGAAGAAGCCCAAGGTGACGATGGAATACCCCGAGCAGAAGTGGGACGACCATCTGCCCGACTACTACCGCGGTGCTCCGGCGCTCGTCACGGATGAGCAGGGCCGCGAACGTTGCGTGAGCTGCCAGCTCTGCGAGTTCATCTGTCCGCCGAAGGCCATCAAGATCATCCCCAGTGAGATTCCGAGCGACGATCCGTGGGCGAAGGTAGAGAAGCGGCCCAAGGAGTTCGACATCGACATGATTCGCTGCATCTACTGCGGCATGTGCGAGGAGGTCTGCCCCGAGCAGGCCATTTTCCTGCGCAAGGACTACGCCATCACCGGCCTCTCACGCCAGGAGATGGTGCACGATAAAAAGCGCCTCTATGAGATCGGCGGCCAGCGTGTGGGACTGGTGAACAAATGGAACGAGCTCAAGTAATGCCCCCGCTTCTGTTCTATCTCTTCGCACTCATCACCCTGGGCTTCGGCTTCATGGTGGTCACCGGGCGCAATCCCGTGACCTGTGCGCTCTCTCTGGCCGCCAGCTTTGTGGGCCTTGCCGCCTTGTTCCTGAGTCTCGACGCGTACTTTATCGCCACGATCCAGATTCTCGTCTATGCCGGTGCGGTGATGGTGCTGTTT
>DAORHS010000442.1:0-4558 GCA_035438165.1 Prosthecobacter sp. | reverse complement strand
CTGCAAGCCGCCGAAACGGAGGCCGCACAAACGCGCGAGGCCTACCACGCCCTCGAATCCCAGATCAGCCAGGCCCGCCAGCAGGCCCAGGAGCTCCGCTCCCAGATGCAGAGCGCCGAAGGCCGCATTGGCTTCAACAAGGAACGCAGCGAGGAACTCGAAGGCCGCATCCGCCAGAACGAGGAGCAGATCGCAGCCAATGAAGAGCTGCTTGATCAGGCGCGCCGCGACCTCGCCAACGCCGATGAGCAGCTTCTTGCCATCACCGACAACATTCAGACACGCCAGCAGGCGGTGAGCGAGCATGCGAGCCTGCATCAGAGCATTCTCCCCGAACGCAACCGTCTCGAAACCGACCGTCGTGCCATTCGTGAGTCGATCCGCCAGTTTGAAGGCCAGATTGCCGCGAGCGAAGCCCGTGCACAGTCGTTGAGCAACCAGATCTACGGCGACCGCCAGCGCCATGAATCGCTCGCACACGATCGTCAAACGGCGCAGCAGGCACGCGAGACAAGCCAGATCGAATTCGACGAACTTCAGCGCAACATCCAGGAGCTCGAAGAGACCCGCAACCAGCTCGACGAAAAGGCGAAGGACTGCGCCCGTGAGATCATCGAACGCCGCCGTCAGCGCGATGCGATGAACAACGAACTCAACGATCTCCAGCGCAATCTGACGCAGCGGAAGTCACGCCTCGAAATCCTCGAGCAATTGCTGCAAAAAGGCGAAGGGCTCTCCTCCGGCACACAGAAGGTGCTCAGCGGACTCGACAATCCGGAAGTGTACTCCACCGGCATCCGCGGCCTGCTCGCCTCCAGCATTGAGGTCGATCCCGATTTCATCCCCGCCATCGAAGCCGCGCTCAAAGATCATCTGCAGGCCGTGCTGCTCACCGAGAGCGAACTCGCCGCGCAGATCATCGACCGCCTCACCGATCACAAGATGGGCCGTGCCTCGCTCGTGCCGCATGATTTCTGCAACCTGCGCAGCGCCTCCGATCGTGAATTGCTGCCGGCAGGCGCCATCGCCTGGGCCACGGACAAGGTGCGCGTGAAGACAGGCGTGCAGAGCCTGATCGATCATCTGCTGCACAACGTGGTCATCGTCGATGATCTCCACACCGCCCTGCGCATGAAGCGCGAGATGCCGCATCTGGCCATCGCCACGATCCGCGGTGAGTTCATCACCACCAACGGCGTCATCTCCGGCGGGGCCAGCAAGGAGGAGGAATCCTCCACCCTGCGACGCGAGGCCGAGGTGCGCCAGCTTCGCACCGAAGTGGAGGCGCTCGAAATGCAGTTCATGGAGAAGGAAGACGCGGTGAACGCCGTCAGCGCGCAGCTCGAGGAGATGCAGCGCGAGGAAGTTTCCCTCCGTGAGCAAAGTCAGCGTGCGCGTGAAGGCTTCTCCCAGTTCCAAGGCAAGATCAGCGTCGTCCAGCGTGCGCTGCAACAAGCCACCGCGAAGCTCGAAAGCGTCGAGTGGGATCAAAATCAGATTCAAGAGCGCATCGGCGGCTCCGAGAGCCAGATCAATCAACTCCGCGAGGCTGCGGCCATCGCGCAGGAGCAGCTTGAGTCCTCCCGCGTCCGCGAAGGTGAACTCGAACTCGAAATGGAATCCTTCCTGCGTCGCGAGCTCGAATCGAGCGAGCGACTCAACGAACTGCGCACGGCCCTCGCCCTCGAACAAAGCGCGCTCCATTCCATCGAGCGCCAGAAGGCCCCGCTCGGCGTGCGCTTGCAGGAACTTCAGGCGGGCGTGAATCGCTTCGCCGAAGAGATCAACACCTGGCGCATGCGCATCCAGCAGAGCGATGCCGAAAACGCCCGCTTTCAGGAGCAGATCGAGTCCCAGCGCGGCGCCATCGCCGCCATCGAGGAACACCTGCAGTCCAAGACCGAGGAGCGCGCCGGGTTGTTCGAGCAGGTCAGCCAGCTCGAAACCCAGCTCACGCAGCTCCGTCAGAGCTACAACGGTCTCAACGAATCGCGCAACCGCGCGGAGGTCGCGCTTACCCGCGTCGATCTCCGCCTCGAAAACCTCATCAATCAGGTGCAGGAACGCTACAGCTTCCACATCGAGGCGTTCGAGCCGGACTACCATGTGCTCATGGTCACCATCGAAGAGCAGAAGAAGAACCGCAGCCGTGGAAAGAAGGCTGCCGCGAACGCTGCCGAGCCGTCTGACCAGTCAGACGTGTCCGACTCATCTGACACAGCCGAAGCCTCCGAAGTTCCCCAGGAGGAAGAAGCCCCGCAAATCCGCGCCGTCTCCAATCGCGACGATGACGAGGTGGACATCAACGATGTCGTCATTCCCGGCGAAGAGGCACAGCCCGACTGGGCGTTCGTGATGGAGGTCGTCTATGAACTGCGGCAGAAGCTCGAAGGCATCGGCCCCGTCAATCTCGACGCCATTCAGGAGTTCGAGGAACTCGAAGAACGTCACAACTTCCTCGACACGCAGCACAACGACCTCGTCAAATCGAAGGACGAACTGCTTCAGGTCATCGCCAAGATCAACGAGACGACGAAGACGATGTTCAGCGAGACGTTCCAGCTCGTGCGCGGCTTCTTCCACGAGAATTTCAAGGAGCTCTTCGGCGCCCAGGCCAAGGCCGACCTCATGCTCGTGGATGAAACGGACCCGCTTGAGTCCGGCATCGAAATCATCGCCAAGCCGCCGGGCAAGAAATTGCAGACCATCAGCCTCCTCTCCGGTGGCGAGCGCAGCATGACCGCCGTGGCGCTGCTGTTCTCCATCTATCAGGTCAAACCCAGCCCCTTCTGCGTGCTGGACGAGCTCGACGCTCCGCTCGACGAAACGAACATCGGCCGCTTCCTCAAGATGCTCGACAAGTTCATCGACAACTCGCAGTTCATCATCGTCACCCACAACAAGCGCACCATGAGCCGCGCCGATGTGATCTACGGTGTGACGATGCAGGAGTTCGGCATCAGCAAGCCGGTCGGCGTCCGCATGACGACCGAAGACACACGCACTTCCGACAAGTCCGTTCAGGAACTCGCGCTTGATGCCCCCAACCATCCTAAGCGAGGAAACAATGCCGAGGATCAGTCCGAAATGGTCCATGAGGATCTCGATCAGGAACAGGAACGCCTGACCGCCATCGAGGAACAAGAGGAGCAAACGCCCGCGGCGTTGGTGTAGGAGGCGGAGCCTTATCGAGGAGTCGAAGGTCGTGGGCGTCTAGGAAGGCACGATTCTTGACTGCTTGACCTCCTGACCGTTGACGCTCCTGTCCGGCATGACCTTCACCATCCAGTCCTTCCAGTTCCACGTGCTGCCGATGCACACGCGGTTTCCGTTCAAGTACGGCATCGCCAGCATGAGCGCGTTGCCGCATCTGTTTGTGACGGTGAATTTGGTGGTCGATGGCAAGGCGGTGAGCGGACTCGCCAGCGAAGGACTGCCGCCGAAGTGGTTCACGAAGGATCCGGACACGCTGTTCGAGGTCGATCTGGCCGAGATGATCGCGGTGATTCAGAATGCGTCACGCATTGCACGACTGGCCGCAGAGAAGCCGACAGGATTCTTCGCGTGGTGGCAGAACTTGTATGCGGAGCAGACCAACTGGGCCCAGGTGAAGGCGGTGCCGGCGCTGCTGGCGAATCTCGGCGTGAGTTTGATCGAGCGTGCAGTGCTCGACGGCCTGTGCAAGGCACTGGGACAGCCGCTGCATGCGGTGTTACAGTCCGACGTGCTCGGCATTGATCTTGGTGCGGTGCGTGAAGAACTGCGCGGCATGCGCGTGAGTGATGTCATCGCCCCGCAGCCTTTGTCACGAGTGTTTGTACGGCACACGATCGGCCTCGGCGACCCGCTCACCGCTGCCGATGGTGCCTTGAATGACGGTCTGCCCTACACACTGGAGGAAAACATCCGCACCTATGGTCTGCGCTACTTCAAGCTCAAGGTCTGTGGCAAACCGGAGACCGATCTGCCGCGTTTGCGTGAGATCACGCGCATCCTCACCGCCAACTGCCCCGATGGTTTTCATGCGACGCTGGATGGCAACGAGCAGTTTTACGATCTGGCGAGCTTCCGTGATTTTTACGCGACACTGAGCGCCGATGCCGCGCTCGCGCCGTTGTTCCGCAGTCTATTGCTCATCGAGCAGCCGCTGCATCGCTCCAAAGCGCTGAACGAGGCCGTGGGAGACAGTTTGGGCATGATCATTGATGAAAGCGACGGCTCCCTGGCCGATCTGCCACTCGCGCTCGACCTCGGCTATCGCGGCACGAGCCACAAGAACTGCAAAGGCATCGTCAAAGGCCTCGCGAATGCCGCCTTGCTGAAAAAACGCGCCGCCAGCATCCCCGGCGGGCCGATTTTGAGCGGCGAAGACCTCGCCAACGCCGGGCCGATGGCCCTGCTGCAAGACTTGAGTGTCATGGCCCTGCTGGGCATCCCGCATGTGGAGCGCAACGGCCATCACTACTTCCGTGGGCTGAGCATGCACTCATCAACAACGCAGGAGGCGATGATCGAGCACCATGGCGGCTTGTATCATCGCCACACCGAAGGTTTTGCG
>DAORHS010000441.1:0-4558 GCA_035438165.1 Prosthecobacter sp. | reverse complement strand
AAACAACTTCTCGCTCTGCCACTGAACCGTGAGGATTTTTTCATCACCGGTGATGCCGTTGTAAGTCTCCTGCGGCTGCGGGAAGCCGGCCTCGGTGAGGATTTGACGCGCAGGCACGACCAGATCGGCGGGACGCAGGGGCGTGACCGGCTCGGGGCGGTCGCGCACGAGGGAGACGTAGGCGCCGAGCGCCTTGAGCCGTTCGCCGAGCACCTGGGCGGTGAGCAGCGTGAGATCACCTTCCTGGATGGCCTCGCCGGGAGCGAAGCTGAGGTGACGCTCCTCCATGAGCCCATAACCGCCGCCGATGTGACCGGGATCGATGGCGACATGGAGATCGCTGAGCACAGGGCGGCCTTTGAGGGGCGGCATCTCGGCGGCAGGCCGCCAGGTGCGTGTGCCAGGCAGCGGCGATTCCGCACGGGTGGTGAAGGCGATGCGTGCCTCAGGTTTGACAGGGTCACCGGTCTTCACCACGACGCCGTCGGGCTCCAGCTTCCAGGGTGGTGGGAGAGGGGAGCTGTCGGCATAAACATCCCGAAGGGCCTCTTCGAATTCACTGCGTGTGAGGGTTTGATGAAACGCCTGCAGTTTGAGCCAGTCGGGCTTGGTGCCGAGTGCGCTGAGCCGGTCCAGACGCGCAGGGGGGGCGGGCGGTGGCGGGACCGGCGCCACCGGGGCAGGAGGCGTGACCGGAGCGGTTGGATCTGTCGCGGGTGCGGGAGACGGTGCTGTGGGTGCGGGAGACGGTGCTGTGGGTGCGGCAGGGGCTGGTGCGGGTACAATCGTCTGCGCCATCCCCGGCGTCACCATCAAGCATGCGAGCATGACCGGCAGCGAGCAGCCGCGCAGCGTTCGTTTCATCATCATAAAGTGCATCCTAGACTTGATCCCCGGCTTCATCATCTACTAAGTGGGGCCACGATGAACGACAACACGGCTGACAGCGAGGACGGACTCTTCCGGCTGCTTTTTTTGGGTGATGTGGTGGGTGAACCGGGACGCAAGGCGGTCGCCGTGCTGCTCCCGTTGTTGAAGGAGGAACTGAAGATCGACTTCATTGTCGTGAATGGTGAAAACTCCGCCGGTGGCCGCGGCATCACGCCGAAGATCGCCATCAGCCTCATGCGTGCCGGTGCGGCGGTGGTGACGAGCGGCGACCACATCTGGGATCAGAAGGAGATCGTGCCTTTTCTCGGTGAAGAGCCGCGCATGCTGCGGCCTCTGAACTATCCCGAAGGCACGCCCGGCTGCGGCTGCGTCGTGCTGGAGTCGAAGAAGTGCAAAGTGGCCGTGGTGAACCTGCAGGGCCGCACCTTCATGAACCAGACGCTCGACAACCCCTTTCCGGCCATCGCCGCGTGTGTGGAAAAGCTGCGCGAGGAGACGCCGGTGATCTTCGTCGATTTCCACGCCGAAGCCACAAGCGAGAAAGTCGCCATGGGCTGGCATCTCGACGGCAAGGTCAGCGGCGTCGTCGGCACCCACACCCACGTGCCCACCGCCGATGAACGCGTGCTGCCCAAAGGCACCGCCTTTCAAAGCGACGCCGGCATGTGCGGTCCGATGGATTCCGTCATTGGCAGCCAGATCGAGCCCGTGCTCGAGCGCTTCCACACGATGATGCCGACACGCTTCGGCGTCGGTCGCGGAGCCGTGCGTGTGAACGGTGCGCTGATCACCATCGATCCCGTTTCTGGCAAGGCGCTGAGCATCGAGCGCGTGGCGCGGACATGGCATGAGTGAGGGTTTCAGTCTCGGTGGTGTGTGTTTGTTTGTCGCTTGCCATGTGGCGCTGCGTTTGCTGAAATAACCCTACATGATCAAACCACGCTACCTCATTGGATTCACCGGGCATCGTTCAGGCTATGACGAAGCCGTCATCCGTCCCGCATTGGTCAAGGTGTTGACTGACCTGAAGGAACGCGCTCAGAAAGTGGGCGGACAGGCGGAACTTTACGCCAGCGTCGCCGAAGGGGGTGACACGCTCTGCGTTGAAGTCGCACGCGAGCTGGAGATGCCCGTGCATCTGCTGCTGCCGCTGGAGGAGGGGGAGTTTGAGAAGGATTTTTCGTCCTCTGCTGCCTGGAAGCGTTCGCAGGCGCAGCTCACCGTCGCCCGGCAGCGTCCGGGATGCGACTCCGAGCATCTGGTCAGTGGTGAGGCGACCCGCCCAGAATGTTATTTCAATCAGGCGATTCACATGCTCGACGCGGTGGATGTGGTGGTGGCCTTATGGGACGGGCAGCCCTCGCGCGGCCTGGGCGGCACCGCGCAGGTGATCGCCCAAGCCAGGGAGATTGGAACCCTTGTCGTCCAGATTGCCTCAACTGATGGTGCTGTCACTGGAGCCGAGGGGCTGGAGGAACGGTTCCAGCCGGATGAGATCATCGGTGAGCTAAATCAGATGATTCAGCACTCTGGGACACCTTGTGCGGCTGGACAGGTCAATCCGGATGGACTGCAGGCGTGTCTGGACCACATCGCCGTGGTGGAGGCGGCTCGTTTTCGTCCCTCATTGGTCCGCATCATCTTGTTGCATGGCATCGCGGCCCTCCTGGCCGCCATCGTGACTTACCATGTGGACAAAGAGCACTGGTTTTACCACAACCGATGGATCTTCACCGCCACGGAACTCGTCCTCGTCCTTTCTGCCTTGTGGATGACGATCCGGCTGCATCAGAAGCACACCCAGGAATCCTGGGTTCACTGCCGCTTTGCCTGTGAACTGGTGCGTGGCCTGCGTGCCAGTGTGCCGGTGGTTGACCCGCTTCATCCGTCCGTCACACGTCATGATCCGAAGTGGCGGCGTTTTGCCCTGAGTGTGGGTCTGCTGGTGCTCGAGCATCAGCACAGTCATGATCCACGGATTCTGCGAGACGATTACCTGACCAGCCGCCTTGGCGACAAACACGCCGAAAGCCAGATTCTCCACTATCAGGCCAAGCAGCCTTCGGCCACCCGTTGGTGGAACTTCACCGGCTTTGTGGGAACCTGGAGCGCGCGGCTTGCCCCGATCTTTGTGCTGCTTTCCCTGCTGAATAAATTCAGCGATCGTTGGAATCCCGGCCACGGCTGGCACCTTGAAGCTTTTTTCCAGGGCTGGGTCATGGTCGTGCTGCTTCCCATCGCCCTGCCGCTGCTGGCGGGCATCGCCAGCGGCATCCGTCAGGCCTTGGACGCCGGTCGGCGCAAGGAGCGCTACCCGCAGATGGTCGCACGACTCACGGAGATCAAGAAGGCGCTGCCCGGACTGCAAACCGCCTCCAGCATCCGCCGCACCATCACCCGCAGTGAGGAAATCCTTCTCGATGAACTCATCGAATGGCAGCTCGCCGTGAAAAACACCGGCGCGCATTGATCAATCTTCATCTCTTCCGACATCTCGATGCCTTCCATGACCCAGCCCTATCATGTCTTTGTCAGCTATGCCCGCGAAGACCTGGAGCGCGTCCGTCCTTGGGTTGAGGAATTAAAGAACGGCGGGGTCTCCGCCTTCTTTGACATGGAGAGTCTCATCTGCGGCATGAACTGGCAGGATGAGATCGCCAAGGCCATCCACTCCGCCAGATTGGTCATCGTCTTTCTCTCCCGTTCTTCTTTGGCCTCGGACTTTGTGCCGAAGGAGCTTTCACTCTCTTTGGAGATGAAAAAAACGATCCTGCCCGTCTTGCTGGAGAAGATCGAGGTCACTGGACGAGTTGCCCTGTGTATCACGGGCTTGCAACGCGTGGAGGCCCATGACAAAAGCTCGAGAGAAGTTTGGCACAGCCTTCAACAGTCGCTCCAGCATGCCGGCATCGAGTGGAAGACACCTTCGCGCCGCCTGATCGGCGTGCGGCGTGAAGAGCGCGATGTCTCGTTCGATGAAGGCGAGGGCAACGTCCGCATCATCCGTGATCCTGAAGCCGCCCTTGCACCTGCTTCTGCTCCTGTTACAGCACCCGCTCCCGAGCCTATTGCAGCACCGGCACCCGAACCTGTTCCAGAACTCGTACCTGCGCCTGTTGCCACACCGGCTGTCACACCTTCACCGGTAGCAGATCCACCCCTGGTAGCAGCGGAGGAAGCCCCCCAAGAGAGCCACTGGCTGCGCCGTTGGTTCCTGCTCATGGCGGCTGCCGGTGTGGTCATCCTGTTTTTCTGGATGGATGGCCTGTCTTGGTTCGAGCGTCGTCCTGTTCCACTTCCTGCGCCGAAGCCGGAACTCGTGGAGACCCTGGAGGAGGAGGCTCAAAATCTTGCCAAGGCCTACTATCAGGCCGCGAACCAACCCCCCGCCTCCCAGCTCGCCTTTCTGGCGGAGAAAGTGGATTACCTCAATCATCCGGGCTGGACCCCGAAGGATGTGAAGGCCGATCTCGAGGCCTACGCCAAAAAATGGACGCGGCAGCAGATCGACATGCTGAAACCGCCGGTCGCCCGCGTCATCGAGGCCGGCAAGATCATCGAGTGCGACGTGCCGCTGCGCTGCACCAGCGAGAACGCCGTCGTCAAAAACATCACCTCGTTCACCGGCCGGCTCCGGCTGCAGTTGATCGGAGGCGCTTTGAAAATT
>DAORHS010000440.1:0-4561 GCA_035438165.1 Prosthecobacter sp. | reverse complement strand
CCCTACACGACGCCCTTCCAACCTCATCGGGGCGCTGCTCATTCGGCACATGCAGCAAGCAGGTCAGATATTTGATGCGCTCGGCGGGTGATTTGGCATTCAAATCGAGCCACACGCAGTTGCCGGAGCCGCCGGTGGCGAGCTTCGGCCCGGTCCAGCGCAGACCTTCCGGCAAAAGCTGGCCATGACGTGTCCAGGTCTTCATGTCAGGACTCGTGGCGAGCGAGAGCGGCCCGCGCCAACCGGCGACGTAGAACATCTTGAACAGCTTTTCTGCGGGATCGTAAAACACGCCGCCTTGGCCGGTGAAGGTGGTGGCTTCCTCGCCCTTCTCACCTTCCGTGGCCGGGCCGAGTTCGCGCTCGGTCTCGGCTTTGAAGACCGGATTGCCCTCGAACTTCTTCGCCTGATGGAAGGTGCGTTTGAGCGTGGTTTTCTCGATGAGGAAATCATCGACGAAGAGCTGCCTGCCAACATCAATCGGGATCACCTTCGGCGGATGCTGCGCATACGGCACTGGCATCGGCTCAGCGGAACCGGGCACCAGATGCTGCGGCGGCCACACCTCTGGCAGGACGATACCGTTGTAGAGCTTTTCGCCGTTGTTCCTGCTCCATGGCTTCGGTGGCTCGGGGACATGTTCCTTCACTTCGGCTCCCGCGCTGATCAGCAGCACCATCTTCCTAAACTTCAACGACTCGCCGGTCTTCATCTCCTTGCGGTAAAGGCTCACGCGATTGATCTCGCCGGGAAAAAGCTGCACCTCGGGCACATCAACCTTCGCGAAACCGGCTTTTTGCAGAGCTTCTTCCTGACTCGCAGCTTTCGGGCGAATCGTCGGCGTGAGGGCAAAAAGCGTGCCGGGCTTGGTGACGGTCACGTCGGTCTTTTCGATGCTAGTGCGGTGAAAGGGCAGACCACGGACTGCATCCGGCATTTCGTCGATGACATACTCGCGATCGGTGAAGAGCTTCACGCCGTGTTTCATGAACGCAGGCTCAGGCGGAGGCGGCGCGGGCCATTCGATGCGCTTTTGGCCGGCTTGAGGCTCGAACTGGCCGGTGGACTCCAATTTACCAAACATGATGCGCTCCTTGCGGCTGTCGGAGGTGTCACCCTGAGTGACGCAGAGCCAGATCGTGCCTTCGTGCTCGTGAAAGGTCGGGTATTGAAACGACTTTGGCGTCTCGAAGCGGTATTTTCGTTCCCACGTTTTGCCATCGCGTGAGATGTCCACATTGAACACGCTGCGCCCAACATTCTGCACGCGCGTGGCCTCCTGCCAGCCGAGGTAATAGACACCGCCAAACTTGTCGAAGGTCGGCTTCGAGTTCGCACCATTCGGCAAATGCGACATCGGCTTTCCGACGCTCCACGTCTTGCCATCCGCGCTCGTGGTGAAGTGGTAGTTGCCCTTGTCGTTGCGACAGATGGCCATCCAGGTGTCGTCGGGCAGCTTGTTGACGGCGGATTCGCTGAGTTGCTCGGTCTGCGGCTCGTTGAAGTGACCGAGCACCTCAAACGTCGTCAGATCGTCGTGCACCAATGCGAGGGCATTTTGCTTCCCGGTGAAGTTATTCAGCGCGACATAGAGCTTGCCGTCGAATCGCTTGAAGGAGTCGAAGATGAAGAAGGACGAGTCGCTGGCCTTTTTCGTGAAGCCTTGCGCGGCCGCGTCGACATGAAAATACTGTGGCTGGAAATCAAACGTGCCCGCTGCCGTCTTGAGCTTCGCCTTGTGGATCGTCGGCATGAACTCGCCACGCTTCACATCGAAATCGCGATACCACATCTGCGACTGCCGCTTGCCCGGATCTTCGCTGGTGAAGTAGCATCGGAGAGTGCTGGCATCCTTTTGGAGGATGCGCGGCACAAAACACGCCCCGACAGGCAGTTTCTCGTTTTCAAAGGCCTGCTCACTCTTCGCGAAGTCGATCACGCGTTCCAGTTTCAGAGTTTTCAGGTTCACGATCGACATCGTGGCATAAATGAACGGCCAGCCCGCGCTTTCGCCCGCCTTTACATCATTCGCTTCGGTGACGATGTAGGCAAGATCACCCACGCAAACGAACTCCGCATCATGCGCCCCCTTCACCTGCGGCGCGGAGGTGTTGATGAGGCGCTGCATGACAATGTCGCCCGCAAGCGCGGGGTCCCAGTTGGCGGGGAGGAGGCTTTGAGCGCCGATTTGGCCGCAAAAGAACGCAGAGATCGCAAAGAGTCGGAGAAGCATGAGATGTGAATCGGGATGTTGAATGAAGATTAATCCAGCCACCAGTGGAGCACGTTGGTCTTGCTGTCTTCGTAGGCGTGGGAGGCCTGGATGAGGAGGCGTTGTTTGCCGCTGCCGTCGGGGGAATCGACGACGAGGCTGTTGGAGTAGGCTCCGGCACCGGCGGTGCGCATGCGCAGATAGACGCCGTCGTCCCAGGTGACGCCGTCGTCGGACATGTAGAGAATCATGTGGCCGCTGCCGTCGCCATACGCACCGCTGCGGCCGTGGAGGTAGTATTTGCCGCCGAAGGCGGTGAACTGCGGATTGCGGATCTTCCGGCTGACGGTCGAGGTGCCGACCTTGGGCCAGGTTTTGCCACCGTCGGTGCTGATGGCATAGTCGAGCATGCTCTCGTTCGCGCTGTTGTAGATGTAGGCGATCAATCCGCCGTCGTTGAGGCGTCCGAGGGCCCCGTAGCCGCGCTGGTTGGTGATGACGGGCAGCTCGCTGCGCTTCGTGAAGGTGTCGCCGCCATCGGTGCTCACGTGCAGCTCATAGACGTGCTCCTTCGCGTTGCCGCGCCAGTCTTTCTCGGCGTCGTTGGCAAAGTGCAGCACGCGGATCTCGCCGTCGTGATACTCCGCGTCATAAATCCGGCCTCGCGATGAGGAGACAGGCTTTGGTTCGCTCCAGGTTTTTCCTGCATCGGTGCTTTTCGAGCACAAAGGCATCCAGTAGGGCTGCCAGAGCGCGTTCTTCGACACATCGCAGATGAGGTAAAAGAGCACGATCTCGCCTTTGTCTGTCACCACGGCCTTCTCGGCCATCGAGGTGCGTCCGTTGTGTTTGTCGAAGAGTTCCTTGGTGAAGGCGAGCACCTGCGGCTCACCCCAGGTCTTGCCACCATCCTCGGATCGCTTGAACTCCATCCAGCCGACCGCCGAGTGGCCACCGTTGTCGCTGGAGCAGTTCGGGTAAAACGCGAGCAGCTTGCCCGGCTCAAGCTGCACCAGCGCATGGCCGAGATGACCGCTGCGCTTGGCCTTGGAGTGATCGACGAACAGGATGCCGTCATTCGGCGGATTCGCCGGCGTGATCCGCGCTGCGCAGGCGGAAGGTTTTCCTGGTAGTGCGGTAGGCGGCGGTGCGGCGAGGGAATGGCCGCAAAAAAAAGCAGAGATCGCAAAGAGTCGGAGGAGCATGATGGGAGAAAACGCAGACCGTGGGGGCATTTCGCGGCTTGAATGGCGGTGTGACGTGTTATGCTAACACCATGCCCACCACTTCCCAACCCACGCTCAAAGACATCGCCCGTGCGACGGGCGTGTCGATCATGACCGTGTCGCGGGTGCTGCGCGGAGCGCCAAAGGTGGCGGCGGAGAAACGGGAACTCGTTTTGAAGGAAGCTAAGCGGCTCGATTACCAACCGGACCCGCATTTGATGCGCATGATGCAGGTGGTGCGTGGCAAGAAGGAGAAGCGGCTGCGGGCGGTGATCGCGGTGATCCGCGAGCATGTGCCGCAGGATGGTTTGCTCGGGCCTTCGTATCAATATGTGCCCATCGAGGACATCCGACGCCGTGCGCACGGGCATGGTTATGCGGTGGAAGAGTTTTATCTGGGCAAAGACGGCCTCACGCCGAAAAAGCTGCAAAAGATCCTGCACGCGCGCGGCATTGAGGGCGTGATCGTGTCGCCGCAGAGCATGCAATTGCCATGCAGCAGGCTCGACTACTCACCGTTCGCCGCAGTGACGTTTGGCAATGCCATGAGCACGCCTGCGCTGCACATGTGCGCGGGAAACATGACGCTCGGCATTCACATGGCCGCCGAGCAACTCGCGGCACGTGGCTACAAGCGCATCGGCGTGGCTGTGACGAAGTGGATCGTGAACCGCTCCCAGTTCGGCTACAGCGGCGGCTTGTTTCACTGGCAGCACGGGCTGGCGGAAGAGGATCGCGTGCCGCTACTGCTGTTTCCGTGCAACGACATCAGCCAGGGCTTCGATGCCTTCGCGAAATGGATGCGCGA
This sequence comes from Prosthecobacter sp., assembly GCA_035438165.1. Taxonomy (GTDB): domain Bacteria; phylum Verrucomicrobiota; class Verrucomicrobiia; order Verrucomicrobiales; family Verrucomicrobiaceae; genus Prosthecobacter. The sequence continues at coordinate 315 of DAORHS010000440.1, read as the reverse complement.
GCACCAGCCCGACGCGCTGATCACCTTCGACACGCACATTCCCGGCTGGCTGAAACGACTCGGTCTGCGCGTGCCGCAAGACATCGGCTTCGTCGTGCACGACTGGACGCCGAAGATGACCGGTTTGGCCGGCATTTATCAGCAACGCGATCACTTGGCCGCTGCCGCAGTCGATTTGGTCGTCACACAGCTTTCGCAGCACGAGCACGGCGTGCCTGCGGTGCCACGGCAGATCATGATCCCGCCGCGCTGGGTCGATGGGCCGAGCGTGCGGCCGCTCGGCGGCTGAACATGCTCATTGACCGTGGCGGAGCC
>DAORHS010000439.1:0-4567 GCA_035438165.1 Prosthecobacter sp. | reverse complement strand
GCGCGGGATGACCTCGCCCTTCTGCTCAAAGTCACCGCGGATGCGGAACTCGCAGTCGGCGGGTTTCGACACATCGCGCATCGCGGTGGCGGCAAAGGGGAGCTGCGTGTTGAACTTCGCATCGTAGCGGGCGCGGCGCTCGGTGGCCTCGTCCATCGCCGCCTGCTTGTCGGTGAGTTCGGGCCGCGTTTTGTAAAAGGCTTCAAGCGCTTCGTCCTTCTTGCCCTGCATTTTGCCGTCGATGATCGCTACGCGACGTGCCTTCAGCAGCGTGCTCCAGCGGCTGTTGCGGTCTTTTTCGGATTGCAGCAGCTCCTTGAGGTCCGCGTCGTCAAACACCGCCGGTTTGCCCGCGAGCGGCTGCACGCCAGCGGTCCATTGGCCCTGGTAGCGCCGCCACGCGCCGGCGAGCGGCTCGGAGCTGCGGAAGATACCCGCGAGCGCGTAATAGTCGCGTGCGCTGATGGGATCGAACTTGTGATCGTGGCACTTCGCGCAGCCGAGCGTGAGCCCGATGAGTCCGCGCCCGGTGCTGTCGATCATTTCATCGACGATGGTCATCACATAGCGCTCGTCCTTGTCATCAAGCGTGTTCTTCGTGCCGATGCTCAGGTAGCCGGTGGCGATGAGCTGCTCGTTGCGCTGGTCGTCGTTCTTCGCGGGCAAAAGATCGCCCGCGAGCTGCTCCATGAGGAACTGGTCATACGGCTTGTCGCTGTTCAACGCGGCGATGACATAGTCGCGATAACGGAAGTTCACCGGCAGCATCACGTTCTGCCCACCACCGCTCGACTCGCTGTAGCCCGCGATGTCGAGCCAGAAGCGGCCCCAGCGTTCGCCAAAGTGCGGACTGGCAAGCAACGCCACGATCTGTTCCTGCGGCGTGGTGCGAGTTGAGTCGCTCGACGCTGTCTCATCAAACGCAGGCGGCAGGCCGGTGAGATCAAAGGACATGCGACGACGCAGCTCCTCCGGCTTCGCATCGGCCACGGGCTTGATGCCCTTCGCCTCCAACGTCGCGAGAATGAAGCGATCAATTTCCGTGCGCGGCCATTGCTTGTCCTTCACCTCTGGAACGGGCGGATTCTTGATCGGCTGAAACGCCCAGTGCTTGCGGCCTTCCTCGACATCGATCGTGCTGATCACCGCCGGCTTGCCGTCGCGCGGATCTGCCGCACCTGATGCGATCCACGTCGCAAAATTCGCGATGACCTCCGCCGACAGCTTCTCTTTCGGCGGCATCAGCAAGTCCTCATCCGCATGCCCGATGGCCTTGAGCAGCAGGCTCTTCTCCGCATCCCCCGGCACCACCGCCGCCGTCGTGTCGCCGCCCTGGCGGATGCCCTCGCGCGTGTCGAGCAGCAGACCACCTTTGTTCTTCCCCGCCTTCACCGAGTGGCAGGAGTAGCACTTCTCCGCCAGCACCGGACGGATCTTGTTCTCAAAGAACTCGACGGCCTTCGCGTCGTCTGTAGGCGACGCGGCAAGGCATCGGCTGGCGGCGGCGAGCAGGAAGGGCAGACTGGAAACAAAGGCGCGTTTCATCGGGCAAGTCAGGCGAGAGATAACTTTGCACAAACGTTTGTCTTGCAGACAGCCTTCCATGTCATGCCGAAGAGACAGCGGAAAGAAGCTCCTGGCTTCGACCGTGAGATACAAAACGCGGTGCCAGCCCACCTCAACCCGAGTCCTCTATGAAACGCGGCTTCTTGCTTGTCATGCTGACGGTCTCCCTGATGGCCGCCGACACGGAAAACTGGCCGCAGTATCGTGGTGCGGCATCCGACGGTCTCGGCGAGGGCGCGACGCTGCCGGAGACGTGGAGCGACACGGAGAACGTGGTGTGGAAGGTCAAGGTGCCTGGGTGGGGATGGTCGTCGCCGATTGTGTGGGGTGACAAGGTTTTCGTGACTTCAGCGATCGGGGAGAAGGAGCTGCCGACACCGCATGTGGGCGGTTATCCCGGCGGCCATGTCGGCACGGGCGAGGTGCATCGCTGGATGCTTTACTGCCTCGATTTCGAGACGGGGAAGATTCTGTGGGAGTTCGAGGCGCACCAAGGCATCCCGCCGCAGATGCGGCATCCGCGCAATTCCTTCGCCTCCGAGACACCGGTGACCGATGGCGAGCGCGTGTATGCCTGGTTTGCGAACATCGGCCTGTTTTGCTGTGACATGAACGGCCAAAAACTCTGGGAACGCCGCTGGCCGAGCTACCCGATGCGCGACGGCTGGAACACCGGTACCTCGCCCGTGCTGCATGGCGGCCGCGTCTTCATCCAGAATGACAACGACCAAGAATCCTGGCTCGAAACCGTGGACAAACTCACCGGCAAAACGCTGTGGCGTGTGTCGCGGCAGGAGCGCAGCACCTGGTCCACGCCGTATGTCTGGGAAAGCGGTCAGCGCACGGAGCTGGTGACGATTGGCATGAACAAGATCCGCTCCTACGCAGTGGAGGACGGTGCGTTGCTGTGGGAAATCAGCGGCACTGCCGGTCTCGTCAGCCAGATCCCGCTCTCGAAGCACGGCCTGCTCTACGCGGGCGCGGGCTATCACTACGGGCCGCTTTATGCGATCAAGCCCGGCGCGAAAGGCGACATCTCGCTCACCGGCGGCGCGACGAGCAACGAGTTCATCGCATGGTCGCAGAAACGCGGCTCCAGCATCCATCCCGGCTACCTCATCAGCGGTGACCGGCTCTTCGTCTGCTACGACTCCGGCCTGCTCGGCTGCTTCAACGCGAAGACGGGCGAGGAGATCATCGCCAAACAGCGACTCAATACCAAAGGTGGCCGCTTCTACGCCTCGCCATGGGCCTACAACGGCCGCGTCTTCATGCTGAACGAAAACGGCGACACCTGGGTGATCGAGGACAGCTCCGAATACAAACTCATCCGCAAAAACTCGCTCGGGGATGTCGCCTGGGCCACGCCGGCCATCGCACGCGGCAGTTTGTTCATCCGCACGTTCTCGTCGCTGTACCGACTGCAGAGCAAGAACGGCGGCAAATGACGAAACCAGAATGGCGAATGACGAATGAAGTCCCAATGACCCAAGCATTCATGAAAACGATCTCATCATCGCAAATGCTCCCACTGGGCATTCGGGCTTCGGCATTGATTCGTCATTCCTCATTCTGGTTTCGTCATTTTGTGCAGCTCACACTCGCTGTCACCCCGTGGCTGCTTTTGGCCGATGATGCCCAGGTTCTCAAAACGGTGACCGAACGCACCCAACGCGGCACGCTGAGTGATCAGCGTCAGCTCGTGCGCGGCGACACCGGCAAGTGGAACGACGCGGCCACGCTGCAACACGCTCCGCCGCTCGCGCAAAAGCCGCAAGGCATGTCGCTCGATGACTGGGCGGACGAATTGAGCGAGAAAAAGCCCGCCACCACCGCCGCTGATGACAACTGGCTCCTCTTCCGCACCCGCCAGCTCGATGACAACGACCGCGTGTGGATCGAGAAGATCGAGCGCAGCGGCAATGCGTTCACCATCACGATGCACGAGGCGATCTGGCAGGGGAACTACTTCAAAACCTTCACCTGGTATGAAGTCACCGCCGTGAACCTCGGCAAACTGCCTGCGGGTGATTACTCCGTGAAGTGGATCGTGAAGCCGCTCGTGTTCAAACAGCTCGAAAAACCGCGCGAAGCCCAGAACAACTACCAGACCAACTGGCCCATGGACGATCAGCCGGGAGAAAAGCAGCCAATTGAGTTGAAGGCGACGTTTACCGTCGAATAGAGAGAGAGACACTACCCAGATGAAATCTGACCAACACACCCGGATCGCCACATGGTTATTGGCGGCAGTCATTCATATCAGCATGGGGTGTCCGGCTTCGGCTGCAGATGCCAAGACCATCGACAAAGGCCAGCGCGTCTTCTCGGCGGGTCACAGCTTCCACATGTTCATGCCGAAGATGCTGGCCGAACTGGCGAAGGCGGCCAAAATCCCGGATCACCAGCAGGCTGGCCTCAGCTCGATCGGCGGCTCCTATGTTTATCAGCATTGGAACGTGGCCGATGAGAAGAATACGCTCAAGACCGCCCTGCGCGCCGGTCATGTGGACGTTCTCACGCTTTCGCCGATCTATCTGCCGGATGACGGCATCGAAAACTTTGCCAAGCTGGGGTTTAAGCATCGGCCTGACATCCGCGTCACGATCCAGGAGTTCTGGCTGCCGTTCGATGTCTTTGACGTGAACTACAAAAAGAAGAAGCCCGAGCCTGTGGACCGGAATTCCCGCACCGTCGCGGAGCTGCGCTCGATCAATGAGCCGTATTTCAAAAGCATGGACGACCATGTCCGGGCGCTGAATCAGAAGTTCGGCAAGAACGTGGTGTTGGTCGTGCCCGTCGGCCAGGCATCGCTGGCGCTGCGCGCGAAAATCATCGCTGGCGAGGCACCGGGATTGAAGCAGCAGAACGACCTGTTCACCGACGCGATCGGCCATGCGACGCCGCCGCTGCAATGGCTGACGGCTTACTGCCATTTCGCGGTGATTTACCGCCGTTCGCCGGAAGGCCTGCCCTGTCCAGCGGCGCTGAGCAAACAAGC
>DAORHS010000438.1:0-4568 GCA_035438165.1 Prosthecobacter sp. | reverse complement strand
GCCGCCGCCGGCTACAGGCCCGCCACAGACGTCTTCATCGCCCTCGACGTCGCCTCCTCCGAATTCTACGACAAGGCCAAGAACAAGTACGTCTTCAAGAAGTCCGACAAGTCCGAACGCACCGCCGCCGAACTCGTGGCCTACTACGCCGAACTGAAGAAGAAGTTCCCCATCATCTCCATCGAGGACGGCTGTGCCGAAGGTGACTGGGCAGGCTGGGACATCATCACGAAGGAAATGGGCGCCAACACCCAGCTCGTCGGCGACGATCTCTTCGTCACCAACGTTGAATTCCTCCAGAAGGGTATCGACTTGGGCGTGGCGAACTCTATCCTCGTCAAAGTGAACCAGATCGGCTCCCTCACCGAGACCCTCGACGCCGTCGATCTCGCCCATCGTCATGGTTACACCGCCGTCATGAGCCATCGCTCCGGTGAGACCGAAGATTACACCATCGCCGACCTCGCCGTCGCCACGAACTGCGGCCAGATCAAGACCGGCTCCATGAGCCGCAGCGACCGTATCGCGAAGTACAACCAGCTCCTGCGCATCGAGCAGGAACTGGGTGAAAACGCCATCTTTGGTGGCCGCATGAAAGTCTAAACGCCGATGAACTACCGAGAAGTGCGCGCATCCGAGCCCCAGAAACCCTGGGAATTCTGGATGCGCGCATTCCTCAAGCTTGCCCGTTTCATCCTGTTGCTCCTTGTGGTTCCAGTCGTTTACGTGCTGTGCGACAATCCCATGGACACACAACTCGCGATGCGCACCAAGCTGGATGAGCTTCAAAAGCAGCGCGACACACTCAAAGCCGACCGTGACAAGCTTCTACGTCGCATGGAGTGGATCAAAAACGACAACGCCTACCTTGAGATGGCCGCGCGCGACAGGCTGCACCTTCAACGTGAGGGTGAATACGTTCTTCGTTTTGAAGAACCCTGATTTTTTCACCAGCACTGAAGTGCCTGGTGGCGCACCCGTCAGGATTCGAACCTGAAACCTTCTGATCCGTAGTCAGATGCTCTAATCCGTTGAGCTACGGGTGCGTTAAACCAAAATCCGTTCGCCGTCTCTGAAACAGCGGGCCACGAGACTAGACCAGCGGAGGGCTTTGTCAATCACGGCAGAGCATTTTATTCTCCCTCAGGCGAAGTAATTTAACGCGACTGCTCATAGGCATGCGCAACCCGCAGCACACTGGCTTCATCAAGCGCCTTGCCAACGATTTGCAGCCCAACAGGCAACGATTTCCCCTCCACCTCGACACTGCCACAAGGAACACTGATTCCTGGCAGCCCCGCAAGGTTGACCGGGATGGTAAAGACGTCCTCGAGATAAGCGGCCAGGGGATTGTCCTTCAGTTCACCCAGCCTGTGCGCAGGCATCGGGCTGGTGGGCGAGATGATCACATCAACCTGTTTAAAGGCCTCGGCAAAGTCATTCCGAATCAACGTGCGCGCCTTCTGCGCACGGATGTAATAGGCATCGTAGTAACCGGAACTGAGCATGTAGGTTCCCAGCAGGATGCGTCTCTTCACCTCGGGACCAAACCCCTCCGCACGTGAAAGCGTGTACTGCTCCATCAAGTCCCCTGCGCTGCTGCTTCGATGACCGTAGCGCACACCGTCGAATCGGGCGAGGTTGGCCGAAGCTTCCGCAGGGGCGAGCACATAATACGTCGCCACACCGAGCTCGGTGTGAGGCAGGGTGATTTCTTCGACGACAGCCCCAAGGGATTCGAGCTTTCGGATCGCAGCCTGCACACTGGCTGAAACTCCTTCGTGAATGCCCTTAATGTAATACTCTTTGGGCAGGCCGATGCGCAGGCCCTTGATTTCCCGTCCAATCGCCGCAGTAAAATCAGGCACTTCGACATTCAATGACGTGGAGTCACGCTCATCGTACCCGCAAAGGTGGTTTAGCAGCAATGCGGCATCCTCCACGGTTTTGGTCACTGGACCGATCTGATCAAGAGACGAAGCAAAGGCGACGAGCCCGAAACGCGACACACGGCCGTAGGTGGGTTTGATGCCCACGCAACCACACAAAGCCGCAGGTTGACGGATGGAGCCCCCTGTGTCTGACCCTAATGCCGCGACGGCAAGACCGCCCGCGACAGCAGCCGCACTCCCGCCACTGGAACCGCCCGGCACACGGGTCAGATCATGGGGATTGCGGGTCGTGCCGAGCGCGGAGTTTTCCGTGCTCGACCCCATGGCAAATTCATCCATGTTCAGACGTCCGAAGGGAATCGCCCCGGCGGCACGCAGGCGCTGAATGGCCCCGGCATCATAGGGAGCGGTGTAATTCTCGTTCAGGATGCGTGAACCACAGGTGCAGGGCTGGCCGACGACATTCATGTTGTCCTTCACAGCGAGGGGAATCCCCCCAAGCGGCTTCGAAATGTCCGCACAATCTGCTTCCGCAAGCGCCGCATTGAGATCCCATGACAAATAGGCCCCGATGTCTGAATTGCGTGATTCGATGGCCCGGGCAACATCCAAAACAATGTCCCGGGGTGTGATCTCGCCGGAGGCGATCTGTTTGCGCAGCGCGGTTAGGGAAGAAGAAGCAAGCATAGGATGAGAGGCGGAGTTCCGGCGTTACTCGATCACCTTGGGAATCTGAAACTGATCCACGAGGCGTTTCGGCGCATTGCCCAGCGCCTGATCCTGAGTGAACCCCTCTCGCGGTTCGTCCGTGCGAAGCACATCGTAAACCGGCATCGCATGAGCCGTCGGTTCCACCCCTTCCAAATCGTAACGTGTCAGCGTGTCAATGTATGAGAGGATGCCATCAAGCTGGGATTCAAAACGACCGGCTTCCTCCTCCGTAAGGGCGAGGCGGGCCAGTTTGGCAACGTGATGGATGTCGATCTGATGGACTTCAGGCATGATCAGGAGGCGCTTTTCTTGCCAGCAGGTGGCGTGCATTGCAAACAAAAGGCGCAGGCTGTTCCCAGCCTGCGCCCAGAAATACATTGCCGAGAGAATTACCAGCCCTGCGACCGCGAGTACGGGATTTCCGACCGGAAACCAAACTCGGGGGCAAATTCAGTGTATCCCCACCAGTTGTCCAACACCTCCTTGTGGTGGTAAGGCGGGCGATACGTGCGCTTCCAACTCGGCACCGGGAACGTGATGGTTTCATAGAAACCGAAACCTGCCCTGATGAGAGTGCGCTTGGTTCCTTCCACCAGGAAATCGGAAGCAGCAGCGATGGCACCGTCCGACTTGTTGGTCTTCCGCCAGCTGGTGGGATACTCAAGCCATCCAAACATGAGATTGCCAATACCGCGGCTCAACTTGCGACTCCAGGTGAAATGGTGTCCGGAGGGAGACTGAATGTCTCCAAAAGCGGTGCTGGAGAGCCCCAAGGAGGTGATGACGAAGAGTAGAAAAAGATTTTTCATGCAACTGTGAGCATGATTAACAAAATTTGGCGGTGTTTGGCAACCATTATATTGGGCTTTTTTGCAGCGGCCGTTGTCCATCGAGATTCAGCAGGGCTACAGCATCCCAGGTTTGCCCGTTATCGGGAAGATGAGGATGACTGTTTGTTTCCAACAAACAGGACCTGAAAGCATGGCAGCACAGAGCAGACGGAAGAATCAGGCAGACTCATGTTGAAGCCTGTTTCGCATGATCCGCCACTCCGCACGATGATTCTGCGCCCATTCATTTAAGGCGAACTCAAAACCGATGTCACGCCCCTCAAGTTCGCTGGCCAGCCATTTCAAGCGCAGAATTTCCTCCTGCTCCGCGAGAAATTCTCCGTAAGGGGTGCCGGGCATGGCCAATGTGGAAGGATCAGGCATTCTTATTTATTGCAGCATACCCCCTTTGATTCAAGCGCCAGAGATCGAAGCCTCAAGATGCTTTCCGCAGAGAGCGCACGCCCCTTCCTGCCATCGTTCGAGACGACGATTTTTACGCCCTGCGGAAGAAAGGAAATGACAAGGTCCTGCCACCCCCTATATAATCGCCGACTTGAAGTCACACGTTCAAGCCGGAGTAGCTCAGTGGTAGAGCATCGCATTCGTAATGCGAGGGTCGCGGGTTCAAATCCCGCCTTCGGCTCCACCAACGCGTGTTTGCCATGATCCATCCGATTATTGATGACAATGATCCGCCACGCCGCAGCCGCGCCCGGCGTCGCGAGGCCATGATCAATGCCATTGCCACGGTTCTCGGTTGCATGGCCCTGGTGGTCATGATCGCCACTGTGGTCCGCGTGGTGACGATCAAGCTGTGGGAGTCGGCCAAGGTAAACCCTGAATACGTACAATCAGTCTATGACGACGAGATTGACCGCCGCTGGTCAGGCAGTTCTCTGGAGCAACCGGCTTTGCTGAGCGAGTCTTCCGAAGTTCAGCCACAGCAAACACCCGCCGCCCTCCCCCGTGCCGCCGTGGTTCCGGCCCCGCCCGCCCCCCTTCAGTCTGGCGACAAACCATCGATCGACGCCACGTTTTCAGCCATCCAAGACATTGAAGGCAAACGCCTCAAGATCGAGGCTGCAATCCGAAGCTTTTTCGAGGCCGACGACGTGGAGCAAAAGCTCACTTT
>DAORHS010000437.1:0-4571 GCA_035438165.1 Prosthecobacter sp. | reverse complement strand
CACGTTTTGACGGTCTTTGTTGTGGGCTTCGAGCAGTTCGGCCAGCGCCGCACCTTCGTCGGCATCTGTTGAAAGCAAAAGCTGCAACGCAGTCGCGGCGGTGTCGAGCCGGCCGGCGGCGTTCAGGCGCGGGCCCAGCCGGAAGCCGACGTGATGGGTCTGCACCAGGCCTTCCACGCCGGCGATCTGTTTCAGGGCCTTCAAGCCATGACGTGATGTCTGCGCCAGCGCCTCCAGCCCGCGCCGCACCAGCAGGCGGTTTTCATCAATGAGCGGCACCAGATCCGCCACCGTGCCGAGCGCCACGAGATCGAGCGTCTCCTTGAGGTCGTAGCTTTCGATCATGCGCGCCTTCAGCAGTGCATGCGAGACTTTGAACACGAGCCCGACCGTGCAGAAGTAGTGGTAGTCCTTGCCGAGCTTGGGGTTCACGAGCGCCAGGCAGTCTGGACGTCCTTGCGGCGAGAGTTCGTGATGGTCGATGATCACGCAGTCCACGTCGTCCTTGCGCAGCTTGGCCACTTCGCTCAGCGAAGTCGTGCCGCAGTCCAGCGCGATGAAGAGGTCGGGCTTTCCAAACTGCTCGTAGCATTTCGCGATGCCGTCATGGCTCAGTCCGTAGCCTTCTTCCATGCGCGTGGGCAGGAACAGATGCGTGTCGAGACCGTAGGCCTTCAGGATGAGATGCATCAGCGCCATCGACGTCACGCCATCGACGTCGTAGTCGCCGTAGAGCACGACTTTTTGTTTTCCATCCACCGCGCGGAGGATGCGCTCCACGGCGGGATTCATTTCCGGCAGCACGGTGGGATCGCCCAGCGTGGCGAGCTTGGGCACCAGGAAATCACGCGCCTGCTCCGCCGTGGTGAGCCCGCGCTGCACCAGAAGCTGTGCCATGAGCGGGGAAAGACCCATGTCTGCCGCCAGCTCGGAAGCCCCCTCCACGGCGGGCTTCAGCAGCCAGCGCGGCGGACGGATCGAGTTGGGATTGGGTACGGACATGAGGGATTTGCGAGAAGAACGCATCTCTGTATGGAACATGCGTGAAGGCTAGTCAAAGCCTGCTTCCCGAACCCATGTCGCAGAATCAATTTGCATCTCAATCAGGCCGCTGGTGGCTTTGTGCGATGGGATTGTTTCTCATCGTTGCCGGATCGTTCTTTGCGTGGCGCATGTGGTTGTCATATGAGAAGGCGCAGATCACACGGCACTGGTCGCAGGTTCCATGCCGGATCGTTTTTTCACGTGTTGTCAGCGAACGCCCCACGCCGCACTCGTCTCCCGCGCACCGGGTGGAGGTGCGCTATGAATACGACTTCAAAGGCGGGAGGCACAGTAGTACGCGCATCCGCCGGGTCGAATCCGCGCCGACACCGCATCTCGAAGATGCACAGCGGAAGCAGCAAAACTACCCGCCCGGCTCGGAGAAGACCTGCTTCGTCAATCCCGCGTCGCCTGACGAGGCCGTGCTGGAGCATGCCTCGCGTGCCGCGCTCTATTCCATCTGGTTTCCGCTGCTCTTCGTCCTCGGCGGTATCGGCATGCTGCGTGGGGCCTTGAAGCGGGCGCGAACTTGAAACTTTGGCAGGTTGTCGAGACGATCACTCAACCATGCCTCGTCTGTCGAACTGCCGTTGGCTGGTGTTTTGCCGTGCCACGCCGATGAATCGCCGCCAGAGAGGCAGTTGGAGTATTTGCGGGGTCTCGCATTGACTTGAATCGCTCTATTTTAGAGAATCCGGCCATGAATTCTCTTTTTCTCGTTGCTCTCTTTCCTATCGGAATGCGTGAGTTCATCATCATTGGCATTCTGCTGCTGGTCATTGTGGCACCCGTGCTGGCAGTGATCGCTATCTTGTTCATTGTTCGCGACCGAAAGAAAAACACCTCTCAGCCGCCGCCACTCACGCCAGCAGAGCCTTCACCACCTCACCGCTCACATCCGTGAGCCGGTAATCTCTTCCGGTGAAGCGATAGGTGAGCTGTTCGTGATCGAGGCCGAGCTGATGCAGCATTGTCGCGTGCAGATCGGGCACGGAGACTTTGTTCTCGATGGCGCTGTAACCGAACTCATCCGTCGCGCCGTAGATTTGACCGCCTTTGATGCCGCCACCGGCCATCCACATGGTGAAGCCCTTCGGATGATGATCGCGGCCCTTGCCGTTCTCCGCAACGGGTGATCGACCAAACTCGCCGCCCCACACGACGAGCGTGCTGTCGAGCATGCCGCTGATTTTCAAATCATCGAGCAGCGCAGCGATGGGGCCATCCGTCTCGGCGCAGTGGAGGTCGTGGTTCTTTTTGAGGTCGTCGTGAGCATCCCAAGCCTTCGGGCCTTCATTGCCTCCGCTGTACACCTGCACGAAGCGCACGCCGCGCTCGACGAGGCGGCGCGCCAGCAGGCAGTTCTTGCCAAAGTGCGCGGTGACCTTGTGGTCGAGGCCGTACATCTTCCGCACGCTCTCCGGCTCGCGGCTGAGGTCCGTGCATTCGCTGGCGCTCATCTGCATGCGATAAGCGAGTTCATAGGTGTTGATGCGCGCGGCGAGCTGCGTCTCCGCCGGGTTCGCGGCGGCGAATTCGGTGTTCCATTGCTTCAGCAGGTCCAGCCGAGCCCGCTGCTGGCTTTGCGACACACTTTTCGGCGGCGTCAGATACGCGATCGGCTCGCCGCTGCTGCGGAAGGGCACGCCTTGATACGAGGCAGGCATGAAGCCGTTCGACCAGTTGAGAGCGCCGTTCACCGGCGCGCCCTGATGATCCAGCAGCACGACAAACGCAGGCAGGTTTTCGCTCTCGGAGCCGAGGCCATACGTCACCCACGATCCCATGCACGGCCTGCCGGGCAGGATGAAGCCGGTGTTCATCTGGAAGATCGCGGGGCCGTGGTTGTTGCTCTCCGCGTGCATGCTGCGGATCACGCACAGGTCATCGGCATGCCGCGCGAGATTCGGAAACGTCTCCGCCATGTCGATCCCGGCCTGCCCGTGCTTCGCAAAGCGGTAATAGCTCTGCATCGCCACGTTCTTGGTCTTCTTCCCCATGAACGCATCCTCCGGCTTCCACACCGGGATGGCCTTGCCGTGCCATTTCTCCAGCTCCGGCTTCGGATCGAGCAGATCCACATGCGACGGACCGCCATACATGAAGAGAAAGATCACCGACTTAGCCTTCGGCGCGAAATGGGGCGCACGCGGCGTCAGCGGGTTCGTCGATGAGAGCACGCCGTCCGCCCCGAGCAGCGACTGCAGCGCCAGCGAGCCGAATCCGGCTCCGCTGCGCTGAAGAATCTGTCTGCGGGTGAGAGGATGCATGAATGAATGGAACAACGCGCCAACCTGAGCATCCTTGCCCGCATGAGGCGAGACCAATCTTTCCCAAGTGCGTTCAAGCTCGCGCTCGCGCAAATGCGAGTCGTTCCCGGCCAGCGGGGCGAAAATCTGCGTGTTGCGGTCGAAAACATCGCTGCGGCGGCCAAAGCCGGCGCTGGCATCGTCCTGCTGCCTGAGGCGTTGGACTGCGGCTGGTGTCATTCATCGGCGCTCACTGATGCCGGTTCCATTCCGGATGGAAAAGCCTGCCGGCATCTGCGTGAAGCCGCCAAAGTGCATCGCATCCATGTCTGCGCCGGTTTGATCGAGCGTGCGGGCGATGTGCTCTTCAACAGCGCGGTGCTCATTTCTCCGGAGGGCGAGGTGCTGCTGCTTCATCGCAAGATCAACGAACTCGCCATGGCGCATCACCTGTATGCCTGCGGCGATCGTCTCGCCGTCGTGCACACGCCGCTCGGAACGATCGGTCTCATGATTTGCGCGGATGGCTTCGCGCCGAATCTCGCCCTCAGCCGCACGCTCGGCCTCATGGGTGCACAGATCATCCTCTCTCCGTGCGCCTGGGCCGTGCCGCCGGATCACGACAACGCCCGCGAACCCTACGGCCGGCTCTGGCTCGACAGCTACGGCCCCGTGGCGAAGGAATTCGGCCTGTGGATCGCCGGTGCGAGCAATGTGGGTCGTGTCAGCGAAGGCGAATGGTCCGGTCATCCCTGCATCGGCTGCTCATTGGTAATGAATCCCGATGGCAAACCAGCGTTACGCGGTCCCTATGGCGTCGATGCCGACGCCTTGCTGCTGGTGGACATCGAACTGACTTCACCACCGAGACGCGGCAGGGGAGACATCACGGCCGCATGAAGGCATGAGGCCTCACGGCGCTCTTCGCAGCGCCATGTCGCTCCAGGTGCCAGGGCCGGCGGAGCCGACGGCGCGGACGCGGAAGTAATACAGCACTCCCGGCGTGAGGCCGGAGACGCGTGCCTTGCTGGCCGTCACAATGACTGAGCGTTGCCAGGGGGCGCTGTCTTCCTGCAGCCGGTACTCCACCTCATACACGCTGCTGCCTTTCACCAGCTCCCAGGTCAGGTCGCAGGCGCCTTCAAAGTCGGACGGTTCGGCGCGGAGGTCGGCCGGGGCGGGCAGGCGGCCCACCGGTGAGCGCTTGCGGCGCAGCGGCATCTGCGTGTCCAGGATCACCGCCGCATTCCCCTGTGCGACGGAGGCTGCCAGGGAGGC
>DAORHS010000436.1:0-4602 GCA_035438165.1 Prosthecobacter sp. | reverse complement strand
TGATCATGGCGGGCGGTTCGGCAGCCGCACCATTCATTTATACTCTCTTCTAATTGCCGCGGTTTCATTGGCCAAGCGTTCACATGGATACCCAGCAAAAACTTCCCTCCGGATTCTCCAGCCCGACAGAACTGCCTGATTCGCAGAAGCAGGGCGAGTGGCAGCAGCACAACCGCTCTTGGTGGGAGAGCAATCCCATGCGCTATGATTGGGGCGACCGGATTCCTGCGGCGGAATTCTCGCGCGAGTTTTATGAGGAGATCGACCAGCGCTTCTTCTTTGACTCGTCGCGCTACATGCCGCCGAAGGAGCGTCCCTTTGATGAAATCATTCCCTTCGCGGATCTGGCCGCCAAGGACGTGCTGGAGATCGGTGTGGGCAACGGCAGCCACGCGCAGCTCATTGCTCCGCATTGCAAGAGCTACACCGGTATCGACCTGACGGAGTATGCGGTGAAGAGCACCTCGAAACGCTTCGAGGTCTTTGGTCTGAAGGGGACGATCCGGCAGATGGATGCGGAGAAACTCGACTTCCCGGATGGCTCGTTTGATTTCATCTGGACCTGGGGGGTGATTCATCATTCGGCCAACACCGGCCAGATTCTGGCGGAGATGAACCGCGTGCTGCGCCCCGGCGGCAAGGCCACGATCATGGTCTATCACCGCAGTTTCCTGTATCACTACATCGCCACCGGCCTGTTTCGGGGCATTCTGCAAGGTGGCTTCTTCAAGGGACACACGCTGCACGAGCTGGAGCAACTACACACGGATGGCGCCATCGCGCGATTTTACACCCCTGCTGAGTGGGCGGAACTGGTCCAGAGCCGGGGATTCAATGTGGAACGGACGCTGATCAAAGGACAGAAGTCCGAGGTGTTTCTGCTGCCGGCTTCGAAATTCAAAGACAGGCTGATGGCGCTGACTCCCAATGCGCTCAGCCGGTTCATCACGAACACGTGCCGGCAGGGCTCGTTTTTGATCACGACGATCCGAAGGGGGTAGCGTGATCGGCAAGCAGGCCAGTGTCCTGCATTATTGGAACTCTTATCGATGTGCGGCATAGCGGGCCAGTTTGGGCGGACGAACGCGGATTTTGCGGCGAAGGCGCAGGCGGCACTGCGGCATCGAGGGCCGGACGGCGAGGGGAGTTGGGAGGCGGATGGGGTGACGCTGGTTCACACCCGGCTGGCGATTCTGGATCTGTCGGAAGGCGGACGGCAGCCGATGCACTGTGCGGAGGCGGGGCTTTCAATCGTCTTCAATGGCGAGATCTACAACTTCCGCGAGTTGCGCGCCGAACTGGAGGACCAGGGCGTGGTCTTCCGCTCCCACTCGGACACGGAGGTGCTGCTGCGGCTCTATGAGAAGGCTGGCCCCGCCATGGTGGACAGGCTGCGCGGGATGTTTGCCTTCGCCCTCTGGGATGCGCGTGAGAGGCGGGCTTTCCTGGCCCGCGATCCCTTTGGCATCAAGCCGCTGTATTACTCGATGTCGGACGGGACGCTTTCCTTTGCCTCGGAACTGCGGGTGCTGCAAAAAACGGGGCAGGGAGGCTCGAAACTGGATGCGGCGGCGCTGATGGGATTCTTTGAAACCGGCAGCGTGGCCGAGCCGCGGACGCTGCTGGAGGGGGTGCGCTGCCTTCCCGCAGGCCATCAACTGACCTGGCAGGCGGGGCAGGCGACATGGAAGCCTTACTGGAGACTCGATTTCAAAACGCAGGACATGCAGCCTGCGGAGGCGGTCCTCCTGACGCGTGCCGCACTGTTGGACTCCGTGCAGCACCATTTTGTCAGTGATGTGCCGGTGGGGCTGTTTCTGAGCGGGGGCATCGACTCCACGGCTCTGCTCGCACTGGCGCGGGAGGCGGGGCAGCGTGAGTTGAGCACTTTTTCCATCGGCGTGGATGACGCCGGACTGGATGAGAGCAGCCTGGCAGCCCGGACCGCGCGGCACTTCGGCACACAGCACCACGAATTGCGCATTGATGCCACAAAGCTGGGGGAGATCTTTCCGCGCTTCCTGTCGAACATGGACCAGCCGAGCATTGACGGGTTCAACACCTTCACGGTGGCCGGTTTTGCCCGTCAGCATGGCATGAAGGTGGTGCTGTCGGGCCTGGGGGGGGATGAGATGTTTGGCGGATACCCAAGCTTTCATCAAGTGCCGCGCCTGGCGCGGGCCGCGCGTGCCGCCAGCCTTCTGGGCGTGGGGCGGCTGCTGGGGCGGGTCATGGAGCGGCACATGCCGCGTCTGCCACTGCGGCGTGTCGGCAGCCTGTTGCAGTGTGAGCCGACGCTGCCGAATGCCTACCGTGCTTTCCGCGGGCTGTTTACCCGGAACAAGGCACGTGAACTGGCGGCGCACTATGCTGGATGTCCGGTGAATGCCGTGTCGGATGATCCGGTGGTGGGTGACCTTTCCACAGGTGACGAGCGTGACATGGTCAGCGCCTGCGAACTGAGCCTGTACATGCGCAACCAGTTGCTGAAGGACAGCGATGTCATGAGCATGGCCCATGGTCTGGAACTGCGTGTGCCCCTGGTGGACCGGGTGCTGTTTGAATCCCTGTCACGGATTCCGGCGGCCCTGCGGCTGCGACAGGGAAAGCAACTGCTGCTGGAGGCCGTGCCTGAAGTTCCCGCGTGGGTGGCGCAGCAGCCGAAGCGGGGGTTTCTTTTCCCATATGAGAAATGGCTGGCGTCGGAATGGGGAAATGCCTTTGCGGACGTGACGTCCCGACTTTCGGAAAGCCGACCGACATGGTACCAGCGCTGGAGTGTTTTCATGCTGGAACGCTGGCTGGGCCGCGACTGAGACACCACGGCAGTTAAACTTGGTCAAACCAAGTTCTTTTCCCACTTTCAGCACCTCAGCATTTTTTGAAAATCCTCCACGTCATTCCCTCCCTTTCTCCGAGTTCCGGAGGACCGAGCTTCGCCCTCCCGGCGATCGCACGCTCCCTGCAGCCGCACGGCGTGGAGGTGCATGTGGCGACCACGGATGATGACGGACCGGGGATGCGCAGGACAGGCGTTCCGCTCGGGCAGGAGATCCCACAGGAGGGCGGGTGGACGCTTCGTTATTTTGCCAAGCAGACCGAGTTCTACAAAGTCTCGCTGCCGCTTCGTCACTGGCTGCGTGAGCATGCGGCGGACTATGATCTGGTTCACGTGCATGCGCTTTTTTCCTTCGCCAGTCTTGCCGGGGCACGTGCGGCGCTGCGCAGCCGGGTGCCGTACATCATCCGCCCGCTGGGCGTTCTGAACCGCTGGGGGATGGAAAACCGCCGACGTTGGGTGAAAGCCCTTTCGTTTCGAATGCTGGAGCTGCCGCTGTTGAAAAGCGCCGCCGCAGTGCACTACACCAGCGGCATGGAAAGGCAGGACGCCGCCCGCTTCGTGCTGGGGAATCATCAGGCGGTGATTCCCATCGGCATCGATGTCGAGCCCTTTCAGAAACTGCCGTCGGCTTCGATGTTTGCCCAAAAACACCCGGAAGTCGCGGCGTCCCGCAATCTCCTCTTTCTCTCGCGTGTCGATGTCAAAAAGGGACTGGATCTGCTCATCGCGGCGTTTGCGCTCGTCGCTCCGCAGCACGCCGACCTGCGGCTGATCATCTGTGGCGAAGGTGATCCCGCTCTGCTGACCGCGTTAAAACAGCAGGCGGAGGCTTTGGGCCTGAACGGTCGCATCACCTGGGCGGGGCAGGTGTCGGGAGAGATGCGTCTCGCCGCCTTTGCAGCGGCCGAGATGTTTGTGCTGCCGTCGCACTCGGAGAACTTTGGCATCGCATTGCTGGAGGCGATGGCGGCCGGCCTGCCGTGCATTTCCACGGATCAGGTGGCATTGGCGGCAGATGCGGCGCGGGTCTCGGCAGTGAAGATCGCGGAACGTGATCCGCACCGGCTCGCCCAGGCCATCAAGGAACTGCTCGCCTCAGAAACGCAGCGCCTGCAACTTTCCCAAGCGGCGTGTCGTGTGGCCTGCGAGGACTACTCGCTCGAAGCGATGGGACGCGGCCTCTACAAGCTTTATCAAGACGTGACACATTGTAACATCACCACCCCCTCCAAGTAATCTGTGAGCCGAGTCTTCGAGACAGACAACGTCAAATCTGTGGACCCTGTCACTCCCTTGATCCTCACCTGGAACGAGGAGCCCAATCTGCGCCGCTGCCTGGAGCGTCTGCGCTGGGCGCGGGAGGTCGTTGTCATCGATAGCGGCAGCACGGACGCGACCGCGCAGATCGCGGCGGAGTTTCCGAACGTCCGTTTCGTCACGCGTGCCTTCGACGATCACACGACGCAGTGGAATTTCGGGGTGGATGCGGTGCGTACGCCGTGGGTGCTCGCGCTGGATGCCGACTACGTTTTGGGAGATGGGTTTGAGCAGGAACTGGCGGCATTACCGGAGCAGCCTGACCATGATGCCTTCTTCGCCGGATTCCGTTATCTGGTGTATGGCAGGCCGTTGAGCTCCTGCCTGTATCCGCCGCGTGCGGTTTTGTTTCGCCAAGACCGCTGCCGCTACCGGGCGGACGGTCACACGCAGTTGCTGCACATCAAGGGAACGAGCGGCACGCTGAACACGCGAATCGACCA
>DAORHS010000435.1:0-4605 GCA_035438165.1 Prosthecobacter sp. | reverse complement strand
ACCGCCGCCAGCTCCTCACACACCTCGCTTCAGCCGATTTTTATGAAACTACGGGATAAAAGCACCATCGAACCCGTGTTCGGCATCATCAAAGCAGCGATGGGGTTCCGGCGCTTCAGCCTGAGAGGCAAAGTGAAAGTGAACCTTGGAATGGAAGCTGGTGAGCCTGAGCTACAACCTCAAGCGGCTCTTCCACATGGGGGCGGAGCTGCAACGCGCCTGAAAAGAGCGGCGGGAAGTCCAAAAACTGCTCGAGGAGCATCCGAAAGCAAAAACAAGAACCGAACGGACTGTGCGCGACGCTTCAAGGCGCACAGCATGGTTGAACAATACGCCACCACCGTCTTTCTCCACGCTGGTTATGTCATCAACGTTGATCTAAGCCCGACAGGCTGCTGAGGCTTCGGCGTTGAGGTCGAGCCCCATTTTTTTGAGCTCCCACTCCTGCGCGGGCCAGGCGATGTCCACCGGAGGACCCACGGGCTTTTCGTTGGTAAAGATGCCGGCGGAAAGCGGGCGGATGCGGCGATGCGTCGCGTGCTTGTCCACCAGCGGCATGCCTTGGGTCTTAGGCGATGAATTTTGCGCGGCTGTTTCCTCCTGCTGCCACTCGGTGGCAAGCTGATGCAGCGCCACGATGCGATACCAGTGCCAGGGCTGCTCGCACACCACGTTGTCGCGGCACCAGCGCCAGTTTTTGAAGCGCTCCAGTTCGGTGGGGCGGACGAGGAAGCAGCGTACGCATTTGCGCCGCACGACCTGGCGGTCTTCGCAGGTCATGGCGAAGAGCCAGGTCTCACGCGGAAACGGCGTGGTGGCCAGATGACCGGCGATGTGATTGAAGGCGTCGTTGAGCACTTCAAAACCGAGCAGTCCTTCCGTTCTCAGCACCGGTTTCCGCAGCGTGGTGTAGTTGGCCAGTTCGCGCACGATCTTCCGCGCCGCAGGGTTGTCATAGAGATCGTTCACCGTCGTGCTAGGCATCAGGTTGCGGAAGATGAGCACGTATTTGTCCGAGCCCGGAACCGGCGCGAGGAAGTGCGCCTGAAACAGCACGTCGTCGGAGTCGCCGCGCCGCAGGCGGTCGAGTGCCTTCAAATGCCTGCGGAAGAGCAGAAACCAGCTCGCTCCGAAGCCGAGCAGGAAACCGATGAACTTGCCCGTGATCTCCGGCACCACGCGGTTCCATTCCAGATTGCGCAGCCAGTCTGCCGCCTGCTGTGCGTTCAAACCGCTGACCCATTGAATGAATTGATCGTAGAGACTCATGAGAGTGAAAATCGGAGACGGCTGAGGCTAGAAGCAAAAGGCCGTGAGGCAAGAAGCGATCCAGCGTTCCGGCAGAGGGGGGCGCCGGATGGTCAACACCTCGAAATTACCCGAGGTAAACCGTGGACGCCGCGAGGGCCGCGACTACTCTGGCAGCGCATGCGAAACGCGACCTCAATTCTTACCGTACTGCTGACGGCGGCATTCCTCGTCCCCGGCATGACTCAGGAAAAACAGCTCAGTACCAAGGAAGCCAAGGCTCTGTTTGAAAAGGCGGACCGTGCCTTGAACGACGCCTGGGCCGCAGCGAAGAAGGCGCTGCCGGAGCCGGAGTTCAATGCGCTCAAGGAATCCCAGCGGGCGTGGGTGGAGCACCGCGACTATCTGGCGCGCTCGCCGATGTACACCGGCGCGGATGCGCAGGGTGAACTGGCGCTCGATGCGCCGGAGTATCTCGAAGCTGCGGCTGGTCTGGCGGAGGATCGCACCACATGGCTCAAGGGGCTCATTCGCGAGGGAAATGACGAAGCGCTCACGGGCGTCTGGACCGACAGCTACGGCGGTCGCATCGAAATCGTCGAACGTGAGGGGCATCTGTACTTCGTGATCGAGTGTGTTCGTGGGCCGACCTCCCATGTCGGCGGGCTGGCGGGAGTGGCCGTTTGGAATTCGAACATCGGGTGGTTCAGCGACAAGGGGATCGACAAGGACAAGACCGACGAAACCAATCTCAGTTTCATCTTCCGCGATCGAAAACTCGAAATCATCGGTGCCAACACCGGCTACTACCACGGCGCACGCGCCTACTTCGACGGCGAATATGTTCGCGTGCAGTCGCTGAATCCCAAAGCGCAGGCCAGGACCGTCAAAGCCGCGAAGTCGGGCGAGATTCCCGAAGATCAATGATTTCCAACCGCTGACTCCTCATGCACGCCGCCGGTCCCAAGAATCCGCTCCATGGCATCACCCTGCAGATGATGGTGACGCAACTCGTCGATCATTACGGCTGGGAGATGCTCGGGCGCATGATCCCGATCAACTGCTTCAACTGGCAGCCCAGCATCAAATCCAGCCTCATCTTTCTGCGTCGCACGCCCTGGGCACGGGAAAAGGTGGAAGCGCTCTATCTGGATTCGCTTCCTGATATGAAGCCGAAAACCGAGGGCGAGCCGCCCAAGGCCTGACAGGTGCGGCTCTCACAGTCGCTCCACATGTTTTAAATGTTCGGGCGGAGGATGGGACTCATCCACGTCATGGACCTCCACCACCCGTCCGTCGTCCATGCTCGCGATGCGGTTGGCATGATGAAAGATGCGGTTGTCATGCGTCACGATCAAAACAGCGCGATCCTTGCCGCGGGCCACGTGTTCGAACAACTCCATCACCACATGGCCGTTCTTGGCATCCAGCGCCGCCGTCGGTTCATCACAGATGATCAACTGCGGCTCATGCACCAGCGCACGGGCGATGGCCACGCGTTGCTGCTGACCGCCGGAGAGTTGTGAAGGCCGGTGTTTGAAACGATCCGCCAAACCGACCTGCTCCAGCACCTCTTTGGCCCGCTTTTCCGCCTTCGAGGGCGACATGCCCTGAATCAGCAGCGGCACGCTCACATTTTCCGCACAGGTCAGCGTCGGGATGAGGTTGAAGGACTGGAAGATGAAGCCGATGTGCTTCGCCCGGAAACGCGTGATCGCCGCTGTGGACATTTTGCGCAGGTCGTGGCCGAACACGTTCAGTTCACCCGCATCCGCCACCAAGGTGCCCGCGATGATGCTGATCAACGTCGTTTTGCCGCAGCCCGAGGGGCCCACGAGCATCGTGATGTCGCCACGCCGGACATCCAGGTCGATCTCCTTCAGCACCTGCAGCCGTGAGCCGCCGTCACCAAAGCTTTTGCAGATGCCACGCACGTGGGCTGCGAGCTGTTTGGGTTCAGGTACGTTCATTCGTTCGGGGCTGGGGCTTCGGGGCGCAGCGTGACATACGTCTAACCGGGTGTTTGTAGCCTGGATTATTCACGAAGGCAAAAGAGCGGGCTGAGTTTGGCGAGCAGGCTAAGGGAACCAGGGGCATCGTGCTAAAAACAGGTAAGCATGGGTGATCTTCAAATCGCGAAGAACCTGAGCAGCGGGGTTTGTGACTTGGCACCCCGCCGCTCAGGGGAATGGACGTCGAGCAAACCAGCTACGGCACCGGCAGATACGTCGCTGCGAGGTCGATCTTGAAACGCCAGCTCACGACTTCAGCGGGCTGGGAGGCGTCACGCTGGAAGCTGAGGCTGACGGCGCATTCTTCGCGGCGCAGTTTGTAGGGGAACTGGAAGCGCACGACCATGGTGGCTGGGTCGTAGGTCACGGGGACGGTGCCGAGGCCGGCGATGCGCAGCTTGAGGCTTTCGGGAACGAGGGTTCCGATCTTTTTCAAGTCCGCCTCGATGAGGGGGCGGCGGTCAGTGATGATGGAGTCGGGTTTGGGCGTGAACTGGATGAGCTGCTCGCCCTGGTCGTTTTTGGCGTCGGCGACGAGGAATTTGTTGGAGGTGACGTCACCGCGGCCGCGGAAGCTGGTGGCGAGCTTGAAGTTGGTGTCGCTGTCCCCGTGGATGATGTAGCGGCCGAGTTTGCCATTCGGCGTGTCCCAGGTGACTTTCTGGCCGTTGACGGTGACGAGGGATTCGTAGCCGATCTGCAACCCCGTCTCCATGATGGCGTCGTCAAAGATGCCGAAGGGATAGGCGAAGGAGGTGACCTTGATCTTGAGATTCTGCTCCAGGAAGTCGCGCGAGTCCTTGAGTTCGCCGAGCACCCACTGCTGGAAGTCGGCGTCGTTTTTGGCGCTCTTCGGGCGCTTCTTGAGGCTTTCGTGGGAGACGCTGTGGCTGCCGATCTCGCAGCCGTGCTCCATCATCTCCTTGATCTGCGCCCAGCTGAGCGACCGGCCGCCGATGTTCACATACTTCTTGTAGAGGTAGATGGTGAAGGGGAAGTCGAACTCCTTGAGCACCGGATAGGCGTAGGTGTACACGCCCTCCCAGCCGTCATCCATGGTGATGACGATGGCTTCTTCCGGGATGTTTTTCTCCCCGCGCTTCCACGCCATCACCTCACTCAATGAAATGACGGGGATCTTGGAGTCTTTGACGGCCTGCATCTGCTCGCGGAACTTTGAGGCGGCGATGAGCATGGGGCTGCCGCCGCGATCACGGAAGTCGTGATAGCCGAGGATGGAGACGATGGCGGACTTGTTGAGTTCGAAGGCGGGTGCCGCTGGTATTTCCGGCTCTGGTGCGGCGGCATTGAGCATGGCGGACTCCCGCAGCTTCTTTTCGATCGC
>DAORHS010000434.1:0-4614 GCA_035438165.1 Prosthecobacter sp. | reverse complement strand
GGCGATAACCGAGTGACTCGTGCTGCCTCGCTCCGGTTTGTGTGTTGTAGGTGATGCGCTGCGGCAGCCAGGAAAGCCAGGCAAGAGCACGAATGACCAGCGCGGAGCCACGTTTTTCGTGTTTCAGGTCGTAGAGGCTTTGGCGGACGTTCCAGATCATCGGGACACGTTTGAAGCGCATGAAGCGGGCGAGCACCGCCGCGAAGCAGCCGTGATACATCCAGCCCATGAGGATGTCGGCCCTGGTCTGGCGGACGATTCGGAACAACCGCCAGAGCGAGCGCAGCGTGGGTCTGCCTGCGGGCATGTCGAGGCTGTGAACTTCGACGCCCGCCTCACGCAGGGCGGTGGCATGCTTGCCGCCGGAGGTGAGCGAGATGACGACGTGCTGAAACTTCGGCAGACCGCGAATGAGCTGGGCGAGCATCATCTCCGCGCCGCCGCTGCCGAGACCGGTGGTGATCCAGAGCACTTTCTGGGAGAGCAGGCGGCTGGTGCGCTCGACAAGCTTCTCGACGCTGAACTCATCCACGATGCGCTGACGCGGGTTGTGCGGCTGAAAGGTGAGCATGCACTGCGCCAGCGCCTCATGATCGCCAGCGGGGAAGATTTGAGCCTTGTCGCCGATGATCCACGCGCTGTCGCCGACGTTGCTGGCGATGCAGGGCACGCCGCAGGCCATCGCTTCGCCGATGACGTTGGAAAAACCTTCGCCAAACGCGGAGGAGTTCACCAGGCAGTCCATCTTCGCATAGATGGCAGGCATGTCGTTCTGCGCAGGAAGCCACGTCACGCGTTCGGCGAGGCCGAGCCGGGCGGCGAGTTCGCGCATTTGTTGTTCGTAGGCGGCGTCACCGGAACCGACGATCAGGAACCGGGCATGGGGATCGAGAGCGGCGGCGGCGAGGAAGGTGGCATGGTCCTTCATGGGGCTCATGCGGCCCACGAGGCCAAAGGTGAGCGTTTTTGAAGCGGTTCTCGCCTGCGGCTTGAAGCGCTCCGTGTCGATGCCGTTCGGAATGACGTGCATCTTCGAGGCCGGATAACCGCGGGCGGCATAGTAGTCGCGGCCGGCCTTGGAATTGCAGATGATGAGATCGGCAAAACGTGCCAGCAGGCAGTTGAGGCGGAAGCTCAGTTTGCTGAGAGCGCCCCAGAGATGTGAGTCGGTTTGTGAATCGCGTACACCCCAGACGATGCGTGGAGAGCCGCAGAACGGCTTCAGGAACAGCGCCATGAGGTTGGACTCCGCCAGATAACCATGGAGGACTTCGGGACGGGCGCTGCGAACGTCGTGAACGAGACGCAGGAAGAATCCGGCCAGATCCCAGCGGCTCTTTTTGCCGACGCAGATCGTCCGCACGCCGCCGGATTCGAGCTCTGCGCGGAAGGCACCGTCATAA
This sequence comes from Prosthecobacter sp., assembly GCA_035438165.1. Taxonomy (GTDB): domain Bacteria; phylum Verrucomicrobiota; class Verrucomicrobiia; order Verrucomicrobiales; family Verrucomicrobiaceae; genus Prosthecobacter. Next base: position 3,211 of record DAORHS010000434.1, on the reverse strand, counting down.
AAATGCAGCACGCTCACGTCGTGGCCTTCGCGCACGAGCCCCTTCGCAAGCAGGACGAGCTGCCGCTGTGCGCCGCCGTGGCCGAGATCACGGATGATGAAGGCGATCTTCATGACTGGGGCAGGGGCGTGTGAGGAGATGCCGGTGCCTTGGCGGGCGAGGAAAGGACGAGCCGGAAGCGGCCGGTGAAGACGAGATTGCAGCAGACGGCGGCGGTGAACCAGTAGTGCGGTGATTCGACGAGAATCTGGCTGCACGGGACAAACAGCCACAGGGGGACGAGGCAGTAAAAGCCACGGAGCTTGAGAACGAGACAGCGGAAGGTCAGCAGCAGGAGAGTTCCGACGTACAACAGCGGGCCGAAGATGCCGATGTCGATCCAGAGCGAGACGACCTGGTTGTGCGGCTTCCAGATGCTGGTGCCCGCGCCCGTGCCGTGGCCCCAGAGCGGTTCCTTGCCCGCGGCCTCCCAGCCGTCCTGAAGATCCTTGCCGCGTTCCGGTGATTTGATGCGTTCGAAGTCGAGTTCGTAGATCGCTTTGAGACGGTCCGCCGTGTCCTTGTTGGTGACGATCCCCACCTTGGTCGAGGTCTGGCTCAGAACGGCCACCCCGCCAATGGCAAGGGGAACACTGATGGCCACGATGGCCAGCATGCCCATGAAGTGGCTGCGCAGGTTTCCGATGATGTAGCAGAACAGCAGGCAGGAGTACACCGCCATGCCGCTGCGGCTGAGGGTGAGGGCAATGGCCGGAGAGACGAAAGCGACGAGGGCGATGTTCCACCAGAAGCGCGGATTCAGCGTGAACATGACCGCGAGCATCAGGCTGATGATGATCGGCGGATCGTTCGGATCTTCGGGGAAGCCGGCCATGCGGCCGTCGATGCGCGTGAATTTCTCAAAGCCCAGCCATTCGTAGTACACGCAGCCGGCGCAGACCAACGAGGTGCAGACCGCGACCCACATCGCGACACGACGCCAGGGCTCCGCCGAGAGCAGCAGCACGGTGGTGAAGGTCACGAGGAAGTTGGAGAGCAGGGTCATCACGACGATGCTGTGATCGCCGAGCGCCGTGATGGTGAAGCGCTGGAGAAAGGTGGCGTCGAGGACGCGCAGCAGCGGCACCAGCAGCATGAGAAAGGCCGCCGGGCAGATGGTGGGCTTGTTCAGCATGACCATCACCCCTGCGGCGGCGAGCGTGAGCAGCGTGTAGTCGCGCGGCTTGAAGGGCAGCACACCGACATCGTCCGCCCACGATAGCGATTTGGTCATCGCCGGCACGAGCAATGCGAGCGCGGCGAGGATGAGGAGCTGCACCAGCCGCTCGCGGTGTTTCTCCGCCGCATGGACGCGGGCGGGCATCATCGGAACGACGGCGTTCATGAGGCCTCCTCCCTTCGACGAATGACAACAAGGCAGGTGCCACAGGTGGCGATGGCGCTGAGGAAATGTACGATGACGGTCGAAAGCGCGATGCCCGCCGCGCCGAGGTGGCGCATGAACAGCCAGTTGAACGTCGCATTCAGCACGAGGGCGCTGAAGGCGATCATGAGCATGAAGCGCGATGCCTGAAGCGACACCGCGATGCGCGCGGCCACGGTGCCGAGGATGTAGAACGGAATTTGGAAGGCCGCGAAGCGCAGCACTTCGGCCACGCGCTGGGTGTCCTGCGGTCCGAAAGCACCACGCTCAAACAACGTGCTGACGATCCAGGGGGCCATGAAGCACAGCACCAGCGTCATCGGCAGCGCGGCGGTGAGGATGATCCCCGCGCTGCCGAAGAGGCGCTTGCGCAGGCCGTTCCAGTCACGGCGGGCGACGAGTTCGGCGAAATGCGGAAACAGCACGTCCGAGGCCGGTCCGGCGGTGACCGCGAGCACGATGGCGCAGACTTTGTCTGAGTAACCAAGTACGGCCACGGAGCCTGCGGTGAGCCATGCGGCCATCGTTTGATCGACGACGATGGCGCTGCCGAAGGCGACACCACCGAGCAGAAACGGCAGGGCATTGCGCAGCACGACGCGCAGCCCCGGTTCCCAATGCCGCAGGGAACAGCGCCACCAGCCCAGGGAGCGTGGCAGTCGGCGGGCGAGGGCCGCCAACAGCACGGCCAGATGTGCGACAGCACCCCAGACCGTGCCGGACACGAGCGTCCACGCGCTGACGCGATCTCCCGCGAGGAATATGGCAATGACAATGCCGAGCGGCACAAGCATCGGGGCCGAGGCCGCCAGCAGAAAGGTTTTGCCGGCGCGCAGCCACGCGCCGAGATGCTGCGCCAGGCCAAAGCAGAGGAGGAAGGGCACGAGACCTCGCAGCAGTTTCACCGCGAGCGACTGTTTGTCAGGATCGAAGCCCCGCGTCGCCCAGCCGACCACCCAGGGGGCGGCGAGAGCCAGCAACACGCCGCAGATCAGCAGCGCCGCGAAGTGCCAGGCCGCGCATTGAATCCCGAGACGGTCGGCCCGGCGCTGGCCGCGACGCTCGCGGAGTTCCGCGTAGGCGGGCACAAAGGACTCTGGCAGTCCGCCCGCCAGCACGGTGCTGGCAAAGGTGAAAAAGGCGAACACGAGCATGAAGGCGTCCAGTTCGCTCGCCGTTCCGAGCTTGGCCGCCACCACCGCATCCTTGGCGAAGGCGACGATCTTCCCCACCATGGTGAGCAGGGCCACCAGCACGAAGCCCGAGACCACGGCCGAGCCTCTCCCTCTGGCGAGCAGAGAGCGCAGAGGGGCTGGCAGGGCGAGACGGATTGCAGGCATTTAGATAAACTATAAACACCATAAAACAATTGAGCAAACCTTGGCTGTGGCTTTTTCGGGGGAAACGGGTTCTGGGAGTTCAGGCAGGACATCGGCTGCCTTGGCTGCCGGAACCCGAACGGGGCATCGTTTTTCAAGCCTTGGGCTCGAGTTCCGCAAAACCGCCTGCCGCGAGGGTCAGGCAGGCGACACTATGGGCCTGCAGCGGATAGCCTTGAGCGCCGCGATGGTTGCTCGGTTTGCCGGCAGGAAAGGACGGGCTGAGCGCGGTGTCGAAAACCAGAGACCAGCGGATGTTCTCACCACCCGGCAGGATGAAGGGGTGGGCATCGCGGTCGTTGTTGAACATCAGCAGCAGAGGATGCGGTGAAACGCCGCCAGCATCCAGCAGGGCACCAAAGCTGTGGCGGGTCTCGCTGTGCCACTCTTCGTGGCAGATCAGAGTGCC
>DAORHS010000433.1:0-4624 GCA_035438165.1 Prosthecobacter sp. | reverse complement strand
AATTCGGATGATTCGGCGGATGTCAGGGCGGTTTCCCATGAGCGGGACAAGGATCAACCGCAGGCCGTCCTGATGGCAAAGAGAACTTTTCAAGGACCATGGCGGTCCTGTCTTCCCTGCCAGTTACTGCTACTTGCCCAGGCCACCCTCGACTCCGTCGTGAATGGCGGGAAAGGCGTTTTGGAGGGTGGGTGTCTGCCAGCCGCTGACTGGCAGCGGTGAGACATTGCCTTCAAGCACGGGACGCACCTCCAGATGTTTGCGGAGGAGCATGTCCGCCATGGTGGCGTCATCATGTTCAGCCATACGCGCCAATGGGAGGTCGCTGAGATCCATTTTCAGGATGAAGGGCTTTTCAGCGACAGCAGGCACCGCCGAGACAGCCGGAACGGATCTGGCAGCGGCGGCCTGCAGCATCCAAAGGCTCATGGCACAAACAGACACCGCCGCAGCCACCATGCCCCACTTCGGAACCAGCAGATTGTTCCACCAGGTGGTGGTGCGCTCCCAAAGCAGTTCCAAGGAGGACTGCTTCAACATTTCCGCTCTCTGCCTCTGATGAAACTGATGGAGAAAATCCTCCGTGAACCCTTCCCCTGGCTGTTCGAACCGCTTCAATCGAATCAACCGCTGGATGTCTTCAAACTCACTCATGGCGTGCTGTGGATTGTGATTGCTAATTTCGTTCATGAAGCAGGGTTATTTCACAAAATCTTCAAGATAGGTCTGGAGCAGGCGATGTGCATAAAACAATCTGGATCTGACGGTCCCTTCCGAGACTCCGAGTATCTTGCTGATTTCGGCATGCTGGAGACCTTGTACATCGTACAAAGTGACCACCGTGCGGTGATCTTCGGACAGCTTCATCATGGCTGCGTTCAACCTTTTTTGCAGCTCATGGATGTTCACTTCCCTCAGCGTGCCCGTATTGGCGGTGGTCACTCGGATGAAGTCAGGATCGTTCTCGATCCCCGTATCTACATCGTCAAGACTGACCTTGTGATGCCGCCCGCGCTTCTTAAGAAAGTTCAAAGTCATGTTCACCGAGATGGAATAGATCCAGGTGTAGAACGAGGACTTGCCCATGAAGCGCTTGATGGAGCGGTAGGCTTTGGCAAACACGTCCTGCAGCAGGTCGGCGGTGTCCTCGCGGTTCGAGGTCATGTTATAAATGAGGCCGTAGAGCTTCGGGGTGTACTTGCGCACGAGGTCGTCGAAGGCGCGTGTGTCTCCCCCCTGGGCCTTGTCCACAAGGATGCGGTCTTCGGCCGCGCTGCTGCTTTGCATGGTCGGCTCTTTCAGCGAAGCGACGGAGGCTGGTGCGGCGCTGAGGGATGATTCTTCCATTGTGAAGGGGAGGAAACCACTCGTTGCACCAAGAGACAAGTGTTTCTTGCGTCAGTGTCCGTGGGGCTGCCAGAGATGGTCCACACAGATCTGCGACCATGTTTCCAGTTGGTCGCGCATGGCGTGCAGTTCTTCCAAGGCATGAAAACGCAGATCCTGAATGGCGTCCTCGTTGGACTGCACATCGTCACTGCTGAGATCAAAAAAGTGAACCACGCCCAGATGCACGCTGCCGACTTCGGTTGCGTCGTCATTGATCAAACCGATCACCTTCTGCGTGTGCGTGCCCCCGATGACCAGTTCCTCCGCCATCTCACGCTCGACGCCGTTGTAGTACATCGTCTCACCGAGGCCGTCCTGCCCGGCGTCCACCGGGTTGATGTGACCACCGATACCGATGGAGCGTTTGGCCACGAGGCGCTTCTCCCCCGAGCTTCCTCCGCGGGTGTAGCTCAGATAGCGGCCGGCGTGATGAAAAATGGTGTAGGGGATGAGTTGCTTGTGCGTCGGATCCATTTCGGCGGCAGGGCGTTCCATGAAGTGATTCGCGCCCGGGGCCAGCATGGCGTGCAGATAGCGTGGGGCGTCGGCCTGGAAGCCTTGAAAGCTGCCCAGTTGATCGAAAAGCTGGCGGGTGATGACGAGAACGTGTTCCATGTGAGGCGCGCAGAATGAATGGCCTGGTTGAGTGCGCAACCAATCAATCCAGCAACCATACCTGCGTCGCATCGCCTGCTTGCAGGTTCTGTCCGGTCTCCAATCGCAGCAGGGCATCTGCACGGCTCAGGGAAAGCAGCGCATGACTCTGCTGCAGGCCAAAGGGCATAAACTGACCGTTGCCGAGCGTGCCTCGCACATAGTGCGGCCGATCCCCCGGATTTTCGAACGAGGTGCCGGCCACGGCAGGAATCAAACGCGGCAAGAGCTGCGTCTCCGAAGCCCCCATCATCTTGAGCAAGGCGGGGCGCACAAACAGCAGGAAGGTCACGAATGAGGAAACCGGGTTGCCGGGCAGCCCGAAGATGTGGGTGGTGCGAGGCTCCTGCCGAGAGGCGAAAAGGAAGGGCTTGCCCGGCTTCACGCGAACACGCCAGAGATCTGGCTCAATGCCGAGCTCTTTGAGCGCGGGCTTGATCTGATCGTGATCACCGACGGAAACACCGCCGCTGATCAGGACGACATCGCTGGCCTTCGTCAATTGATCCAGAGTGTCGATGGTGGCCTGCAAATCATCGCGGCAGTGAATATGAGTGCTCTCACGAATGCCCAGCCGTGCCAGCAGGCCGCGCAACATCAATCCGTTGGTGTTGTAAATCTGCCCGGCTCTCAGCGGGCCGTCACCGGGAGCCACCAGTTCATCTCCCGTGCTCAGCACGGCCACACGCGGCAGTGAATGCACCTCAATTTTTTCGAGGCCTTGAGAGGCCAGCAAGGCCATCCGCCCCGGTGTGAGTTTTTCGCCCTCACGTATCACGAACTGTCCCTGGCACAGATCCGCTCCGGCACGTCGGATGTTTTCACCGGTGACGACGGGCTCCGTGCAGACGATCCTGTCGCCGTCGCGGCGTACGTCTTCCTGCATGATCACCGCATCTGCTCCTGCGGGCATCGGCGCACCGGTGAAAATACGAACGGCGCATCCGTCTTCGACCTTCAGCCTGAGATTCAGTCCTGCGGGCTGCTCACCCGTCACACGCAATGGCTGCGCACGGTTGCTCTCAGCAGCGATGAGCGCATAGCCGTCCATGGACGACTGATCGAACGCGGGGATCGGCACGGTGGCCGTCACGTCCTGGGCGGCAAAATGATCCAGCGCTTCGAACAAGCTCTCTGCTCTCGCGTTCAGTGGTGCTACGGCGGTCAGAATGCGCGCCAGCGCTTCGCTTTCGGAGATCATCGGATGACGGGCGGCAGCTTGCTGGGATCAGCGGCAGGTTCGGTTGTCGGTGCTTCAGCGGGAGGCGGAGCCTGTGGCTGCTGCTGTGGCGGCGGAGGTGCTGGCATGGGAGCCGCTTTGGCCGGTGTTATCGGTTGAAAGGGCGCGTCCAGCGGCGGGATCACATCCGCTTGCATGACCGGCGTCAACGGCACCACAGCACCGCTGGCGGTCGTGGTGACGGGCGGGGGGGCAGGAACCTCCCCGGGCGTGATCTTGTACAAGACGAGATCACGCAGTTGCGGCATGCCTTCGGTGATGTCCGCCGTGATGTAATTGCCTTTGCGTTCGGGCGTCACCTTGAGCTTCGCACGGGAATCTCCCACGCCCTGAGACACGATCTCGGTGCCCACGGGGATGTTCAGGCGCTGCTCGCAGTTGATGAGCACGTAGTTCTGCTCCGGATTCACCAGTTCGATCACGCCAATCACCTTGGCCTCGCGGATGCGGCTGTCGGTTTGAAGTTTTTTCGAGGAGGGATGCAAACCGCCCAGCTTGCCTGCCAGGTAGGTGCAGGCGGAAAGCCCCAGCAGCGGCAGGACGCAGATGATGGGAATAATGCGCATGCCTCATTGATGCGCATGTGAGGCGGCCTGTCCAGCACCTAGCCGATGATCCCAGCTTCTTCGGCGGGGCGGCGAAAGGTGTCGGCCTGCTGAAATGTGCCGTTGTCGATGTCAGTCTGGGAAAGGGACTTTCACATCGCCCATGGCACCAAACAAGGCGAGAATGCCCCAGCAAATTTTTTGTCCTGGAGACAGGCTGGGCTTGTCATCGTGCCCGGTCGCTTTTTTTCGCCTCACCAACGAGGACGCCTCGCTCCAAACCGTGCATCGCTTGGTTGGGAACGAAGATATGTAATTCAAACATCCTAAACTTAACCTGACGCACATGCGTATTGGGGATCGGCGTGTTGGGCGAAGAACGCGTGTTGTTTTCCGCGCTGACGTTCCGCGCTTCAGCGTACAAAGCACTTCACCGGTGCGCTGAAATTGCTGGAGCCCGGGCTGCCGACGGCCGCAATGCGGAAGACGTACGGCGCCTCCACCCGCACGGGCAGGGTCAGCAGACGCTTCCGGCGTCCGGTCAGCCACAGGCTTTCCATCGGGCCGCCTTCCTGGCCATATTTCAGATGGTAGGTGCGGGCGTGCGGCACGTTGCCCCACGTCAGCAGCACTTCTCCTGCGGACACTCCGGGCCCCACCTGCACGTCCGTGGGCGCCGGCCGCGGGCCCGTCTTGCTGCGCTTTCTCTGCACCCCCTTTCCGCCGCTGTTGATTTTCCGCGCATTGCCGTTGCTGTTTCTCTGCCCATACCAGGCGCGGTTTTTCAGCAGGTACT